>NZ_BAIO01000092.1 GCF_000613305.1 Komagataeibacter kakiaceti JCM 25156 | reverse complement strand
ATAACGGCCACCTGCAGCTCAACGCCCCGGTGCAGAACCGGCCGGACATGATGGGCCAGATGCCCATGATCGCCCCCGACAGGGCGGCGGAAATGCTGCGCCAGACCTCCTACACCCCCGAACAGCAGACCGAGATCCTCGCGGCGCTGCGGCGGCGCGAGGTCGTTCTGGCGGATATGCCGATGTATGACATGCTGGGCGGTGGCGCGGTGGTGAACGTGCAGTCGCTGGGGCTGGTGCAGACGGTGCATCTGGCCCGCAGCCCAAAAGCGTGATCCTGCCCATCCGCATCGCGGGGAATGTGAGTGTCACGGCAGCGGGGGATCCGGGGCCTGCCGGAATCCACGCGGGGGCGGTGTTCGTGCCGGGGCCGACGGCGCTGCCGGTCCTGACGCGCAATACGGAAATCGTGATCGCGGTGGTGGTGCAATGAAGCCGCTCTACCCACTCCTGATGGAACGGCTGGTGCCGCTCTTCATGGTCATTTTCCTGGTGCTGGGCAGCTTTCAGGCGGCGATGGCCCTGCATCTTTCGCTCGCCAGCGTGCGGCATTTCATGGAATGGTGTGCCCCGGCATATCCGGTCCTGGCCGCGGGCAGCGCCCTGCTGGCGCTGGCCGGGCTCTGGTTCGAGAGCCGGGCCGAAAAACTGGCCCGCAAGGGAATCCGACGCAGACGGGGATGGATGATGGACGTACTCGCCAGGCTGACCAATCGCAGCGCGCTGGAGGAAATGCTGGCGCGCGAACAGAAGGAAACCGTGATCGACGCGGAGGAACTGGCCGCCAGCCTGCGCGCGCGCGTGATCGGTCAGGACCAGGTGTGCGAGGACGTGGCCACCCAGCTGCGCCGCCGCATGGCGCTGCAGGTCCGGGGCAAGCCGGTGGGGATTTTCCTGCTGGCCGGGCCGCCGGGCACCGGCAAGACGTATCTGGCCAAGCAGCTTGCCCGCCAGCTTGACCGCCCGCTGCTCAACTTCGACATGACGCAGATGAGTTCGCCCCACGCCGCGACCCAGCTTTTCGGTTCGCCCAAGGGATATGTCGGCTCGGACACCTACGGCAAGCTGACCGGCGGGCTGAAGGAAAAGCCGGATGCGGTGGTGCTGCTGGACGAGATCGAAAAGGCGCATCCCGATGTCTTCAAGAAATTCCTGACCGCGTGGAACGATGGCCATGTGACCGAGGCCTCCACCGGGCAGCAGATCTCGACCGTGCGCAGCATTTTCATCCTGACCTCCAACATCGCCACCGATGCGCTGTCCGAGATCGCGGACCGGCTGGCGGATGAACCCGACAAGATGCGCGCCGAGTCGGTCGAGGCCCTGCGCCAGGCCGGGTTCGCGCCGGAAGTACTCAACCGTCTGGACCGTATTTTCGTGTTCCGCCCGCTGGAGGGACTCGACATCGCCCGCGTGGCGGCGCTCGAGATCGAGGCGATGATCGGCAGCTATGGCTGAAGGTGGAAACGGGCGGAATCGACGCGGCCCTGCTGTTCCAGGTCATGCAGCGTCAGGACCGCATGGGCCCCGCCGCCAGCGCGCGCGATCTGGCCCGCTCCATCGAGGACATGATCAGCGACTCGCTGATAACCGCCCGCCAGCAGGGCGCCAAGCTGGTGCGCGTGGTCACGGACGAGGATGGGGTGGTTGTCCAGATCGCGGATGACAGCGAAGCCCGCCGCGCCCGGGGCACGCCCTGACCCATGGCCGCGATCTTTTTTTCCGCCACGCATGCGGGGATCGGCCAGATGAACGGCATGGGCTGCTGAATGTCTGCTTTTTCGCGTTTATGGCGTCGCGCGCCGCTGTGGCGGTGGTGCCTGTATCTGGTCCTGCCTTCGGGCTTCTGACGGTCATCTTCCCGCCCGCCTACCTCAAGCGCCTGATCCCCGCGCTGGGGCATGTCGCCACGAACATCCACAACAGGCTGGGCATGACCGATACGCCCCCCGCCGAAACGGCGGCGGGCGAGGGAAACGGGGATGGCGGTGGCGAGGGGATCGTGACCATGATGCCCATAACCGACCGCCTGACGAAGTCGATCCCGTTTGCCGGGCGCATCCTGCCGCTGCCCGCGGGCACGTGGCATCCGGTCATGAACGTCGTCAACGGCCCGCACGGTGAGGTGCTGGAAAATATCCTCGTCCGGGTGGAAGGCCATGTCGTAACCGGCCTGATCGGGGCGGAAGGCAGCATCCAGCCCGTGCCGGAATCGGCCATCGCCGCCATTGATACAAGCTGCCATGATGACCGCAACTTCATGTCCCGCGTGATAACGGCCCACCCGCCCGCGATGGAATGCTGGTTCACGGCCGCGGTCTATCCCTCCTCCATCAACCGTACGGCGGTCATCGCCAACCGGCTGAAGGAGGAAGGCTTCATCCTCCCGCCCGTATTGCTGAAAACCGGATGGAGCTACAGCACCCCTGCCGGTGACCATAACGTCAATGTCGAGACGGTGACCATCTTCCTCAACCCGGTCAATAGCGACAGCACGCGATCCCTGCGCTCCCCGCAGGACTGGACCAAGGAAACGCTGGCCCAGCAGCCCGCCGCCAGTGATTTTGTAAAGCGCACCGATACCTGGATCGCCAACTGGGCGCAGGTCATGCATGACGGCTTCCATAGCGACATGCTGGCTACGAGCGAGGAAGAACACGCCCGCCTGGCGCGCGATCCCGCTGCCCCGCTGCCGGGACAGGCCAACCCGCTGGATTGATCGGTAAAAACCCATCGGGGTTTTCGGGTGCCATCTTTAAAAAAAGGCGAGGTCTTCCGAAGCTTAAAAAAAAGCTTCGCCTGAAGCCGTCTTTCAGCTCTGCCGCAGCACGTCCGAAATCTCGATCAGGAAATCCAGAACCGTGCGGGTCCGCAGGGGGAGCGTGCGCGGGCCGGTATGCACCGCGTAGAAAGGCAGTTCGGGAATCGTCCATTCCGTCAGCAGGCATTTCAGCCGTCCGGCCGCCAGATCCTCCTCGACCTGAAACGCGGGCAGCAGGCCGATCCCCAGCCCGGCCCGCACCGCCTGCAACACCGCCTCGCTACTATTGGCGCGAAAGGGGCCGCTGGCGGCAACCGTGGTCTCTCCCTCCCCCTTGCGGGTGAACTGCCAGTCCTGACGCGTTCCGCCATAGCTGTAGGCGATACAGGGGTGATTGAGCAGGTCACGCGGATGTTCGGGCGTGCCGCGCCGGGCCAGATAATCGGTCGAGGCGATCACGCAGCGATGCACGGAGCCAAGACGGCGGGCGATCAGGGACTTCGGCAATGGACCCGATGCGGATGGCGAGATCCAGCCCTTCCTCAACCAGATCGCCGAACCCGTCACGCATGACCAGTTCGACCGACAGGTCCGGATGCTCTTCCAGCAGTTTGCCCAGCCGACTGGTCAGGTACAGGCCGAACGCCGTCGTCACCCCCAGCCGCACCAGCCCGGAAACCGAAGCCCGGCGGCGGCCCAGCGCCGTTTCCGCCGTTTCAAGGATTTCCAGCACTTCATCGGCATGCGGCAGCAGGCTGCGCCCGTCTTCCGTCATCATCAGGCTGCGGGTGGTGCGGGCGAACAGGGTGGCCCCGTAATGGGCCTCAAGCAGGGCGATATGACGTGAAATGGTGGGCTGGCTGGCTCCAGTTTCCCGCGAGACGGCAGAGAATGACCCCGTCGCCGCTACACGGACAAAGCTGTGCAAAGCAGAAAGCAGATCCATGAGGCCCCATCACATCCGGACATGTTATTACATTACCGTGGCTTTAGACGGCATCGTATTTATACACAATACAGAGAAAAGGCACCACGGATATGTGTGTAACGCAACGGTACCTATGCTTTATGTGCATAGATGCTTTCCCATAAAAAAACGGCGGCCCGTATGATACGGACCGCCGTTCTGTCATGTCATTCCGGCCGGAGCCGGAACGGGCCGGATGATCAGGCCGCCTTCGTCATGCCGCGCAGCACGGTCTGGAGAATGCCGCCATTGCGGAAATACTCCACCTCGTCCAGCGTATCGACACGGCACAGCAGGGGCACATCCTGCTTGGAGCCATCGGCGCGGGTGATGGTCATGGTCATCGTCATGCGCGGCGTGATCTTGTCCAGACCGCGGATTTCGATGGTCTCATCCCCCTTCAGGCCCAGCGTCTTGCGCGTGGTGCCCGCCTCGAACAGCAGCGGCAGGACGCCCATGCCCACCAGGTTGGACCGGTGGATACGCTCGAAGCTTTCAGCGATCACGGCGCGCACACCCAGCAGCAGCGTGCCCTTGGCCGCCCAGTCGCGCGAGGAACCCATGCCGTATTCCTTGCCGCCAAAGACGACCAGCGGCACGCCCTCCTTCTTGTATTCCATCGCGACATCGTAGATCGAGCCTTCCTTCCCGTCCGGGAAGTGCTTGGACACGCCCCCTTCGGTGCCGGGCAGCATCTCGTTCTTGATGCGGATGTTGGCGAATGTGCCGCGCACCATCACGCGGTCATTGCCACGGCGCGAGCCGTAGGAGTTGAAGTCCTTCTTCGCCACGCCATGGGCTTCAAGGTACTTGCCCGCGGGCGAGCTTTCCTTGATCGCGCCGGCGGGCGAGATGTGGTCGGTCGTGATGTTGTCACCCAGCAGCGCCAGGATGCGCGCGCCAATAATGTCCTCGCGCGGCTTGGGCTCGGGGGTGATGTTCTGGAAGTACGGCGGATCCTGCACGTAGGTGGACTTGGAATCCCACGGATAGGTCTCGGAACCGGTGGCGACTTTCAGCGCCTGCCATTCCTTGGTGCCCTGGCTGACGTGCTTGTAGCGGTTGATGAACTCCTCACGCGTGATTGCGGAGCCGATCAGGGCGGCGATTTCGTGGTTGGTCGGCCAGATGTCCTTCAGGTAGACCGGCTTGCCATCCTTGGAGGTGCCCAGCGGCGTGGTCGTGATGTCCTCGCGCATGGTGCCCAGCAGGGAGTAGGCCACCACCAGCGGCGGGCTGGCCAGGTAGTTGGCGCGCACGTTGGGGAGATGCGCCCCTCGAAGTTACGGTTGCCCGACAGCACCGACACCGCGACCAGCTTGTTGTTCTCGATCGCATCGACGATGTGATCTTCCAGCGGGCCGGAGTTGCCGATACAGGTCGTGCAGCCATACCCGACGGTGTTGAAGCCCATCGCGTCCAGCTCGGCCTGCAGCCCGGCGCGGTTCAGGTAGTCGGTCACCACCTGCGATCCCGGCGCGAGCGAGGTCTTGACCCACGGCTTGGGCTTCAGGCCCAGGGCGCGCGCCTTTTTCGCCACCAGACCGGCCGCGATCAGCACGGCGGGGTTGGAGGTGTTGGTGCACGAGGTGATGGCCGCGATCACCACGTCACCATGGCCGATCTCGTAATTGGTGCCGGCAACCTTCGCCTTCTTGTCCTTGTCGGCCACGGGCACGCCCAGGTTTCCGGTCAGCTCGGTCTCGAACGCCTTGTCCGCGCCCTTCAGCACGACACGGTCCTGCGGGCGCTTGGGGCCGGCGATGGACGGCACGATGGTGGCGAGGTCGAGTTCCAGCGTATCGGTGAAGACCGGGTGCGCCGAATCGGCGTGCCGGAACATTTCCTGCGCCTTGAGGTATTCTTCCGTCAGCTTGATGCGGTGTTCGTCACGGCCGGTCTGGCGCAGGTAATCCAGCGTCAGGTTATCGACCGGGAAGAAGCCGCAGGTCGCACCATATTCCGGCGCCATGTTGGCGATGGTCGCGCGGTCGGCAACCGGCAGATGGTCAAGGGCGGGGCCGAAGAACTCGACAAACTTGCCGACAACGCCCTTCTTGCGCAGCATCTGGGTCACGGTCAGCACCAGATCGGTGGCGGTCGCACCTTCGGGCAGCTTGCCCGTCATCTTGAAGCCGATCACATCGGGGATCAGCATCGCGATCGGCTGGCCCAGCATCGCGGCTTCCGCCTCGATCCCGCCAACGCCCCAGCCCAGCACGCCCATGCCATTGACCATGGTGGTGTGGCTGTCCGTGCCGAACAGCGTATCGGGATAGGCATAGTCCTTGCCGCCCACATGCGCCGTCCATACCGCCTGGGCGATATATTCAAGGTTCACCTGGTGGCAGATGCCCGTGCCCGGCGGCACGACGGAGAAGTTCTCGAACGCTTCCTGGCCCCAGCGCAGGAAGGCGTAACGCTCGCCATTGCGCTCGAACTCGATGGTGACGTTGTCCTGCAGGGCGTCCGGCGTGCCGGCCACGTCCACCATGACCGAGTGGTCGATCACGAGGTTGACGGGAACCAGCGGGTTCACCTTCTGCGGGTCACCCTTGAGCTTGAGGATGCCATCGCGCATCGCGGCCAGATCCACAACGGCGGGAACGCCGGTGAAATCCTGCATGAGGATGCGCGCGGGCTTGAAGGGCACTTCCTTGGTGCTGCGCCCTTCCTTCAGCCATCCGGCGATGGCCTTGGCGTCCTCGACCGTATAGGAATGTCCATCCTCGAACCGCAGCACGTTCTCCAGCAGCACCTTCAGGCTGACTGGCAGGCGGGCCACGGAACCGATGGTCTTTTCCGCTTCCGGGATTGAGAAATAATGATAGGTCTTGCCGTCCACTTTCAGTGTACGGCCCGTTTTCAGTGAGTCGTGCCCAACCGTCTTCATTGGCTTTGTTTCCTCCGAGGCGTCAGCAACGGATCGTCCCCTGTGATCGTGTCCCCGCGACCTGTTTCCATGGTGCGGGGTTAACGACCTTGCCGGGGACAACCGGCTTGATCTCCCAACGGGGGTAGAACATACCCGGACGCGGTTGCGACACAAGCTGGAGCCGGTAACAAGAAAGCGGGAGCAGGCGTTTTTTTGCGTCCCGCCCCCCTGGCCCACCGATCGGAGGATTTCCGTCATTCCTGCCATTACCCCCCCCGGCCCCCCCATGCTGGAAGTGGAGAATATCTCGGTTTTCCGCGGTGAAAGGCTGGTTCTTGATCGGGTCGGCTTCACGCTGGAGGCGGGATGCGCCCTGCTTCTGACCGGACCGAACGGCGCGGGCAAGTCCACCTTGCTGCGCGTGCTCGCGGGTTTGCGCAAACCTGAAGGCGGCCATGTGCTGTGGTCGGGTGTGGACACGCTGGCCGACCGCAGCGAACATGCCAGCCGCGTGGCCTATCTGGGCCATCAGGACGCGCTGAAACCGGGCCTGACATTGCGTGAAAACCTGACGCTGGCGGCCAGATCGGGGGGCGGGGATCCCGATTCATGCATGAAATCACTCAATATTCTGGGGCTGGCGGATCTTCCGGCGCGCATGCTGTCCGCCGGGCAGAAAC
>NZ_BAIO01000093.1 GCF_000613305.1 Komagataeibacter kakiaceti JCM 25156 | reverse complement strand
CCTGAACGGGTCGTCGCCATCCGTTCCCTGCAACAGGCCGCGCCGGACGATGTCACGCGCCATTTCGGGATCGAGGCGGATGGTAGTTTCATGATCGACGTCAGCAGTTTTCATGTGGCGCCATTGTGAGCGAAATCGCGATTGTCGCAAGGGACCGTGTGATGTGTCATCAACGGGACCAGAAAAGGTTTGCCAGTATCATGGGGAGACAGAGATGAGCCGGGAATCCGTTCAGGCATTTTTCGAGGTCAATGCACCAGACATCAAACCCGTGGTGCTGACGGACAGCACGGCAACAGTCGCGGAAGCAGCCCAGGCGCTCGGAGTGCAGGAAGGCAGATTGCCAAGACACTGGCGCTGAAAGTCGGCGATGAACGAATTCTGGTCGTCATGGCAGGAACGGGGCGGCTGGATAACCGCAAAACGAAGGATACGTTCGGAAACCGGCCCCGCATGCTGCCTGCGGAAGAGGTGCTGGAACTGACCAGCCATCCGGTCGGCGGTGTGTGTCCCTTCGGACTGCCGCAGCCGGTCCGGACTTTCTGTGATGCTTCACTGCGCGCGTTCGATGTAGTCTGGCCGGCAGCGGGAGACCGGAACAGCTCTGTGTGTCTGACACCTGACCGTCTGGCAGATCTCGTCGGAGCGGAATGGGTGGATGTCAGTCAGGAGTAGGGGCGGCTTTCGCCCTCATGTCGGACATTTGCGGGTGGCTAAAAATTTCGCAAAACCGGACATTGGTGGAGTTCCGCCTGCCTATTTTCCCTCTGGTATCTGCGCGCGGTTTTTTGCTACATATTAAATAGGGTTCGGCTAGTGCTGCTCACTGATCCGGACTTTCCCACAAAATCATGATCCTCCCAAAAATCGCTATGGCAGAGCTGTGGCAAGGATCACCCACGCGACACGCAAAGCCCGCCCAGACCCGGCAGGCTTTTTTTGTGTCTGCATTTCAGGACACGTCATGTCGAATACCAACTCGTCAGCGTCGTCAGACGCTATCTGCCAAGCCAGAAACCGGCCGAAGGTCTGGCTACGGTCGGCTTCGGGGCTGTGGAAATGGCCGGGGCTACGCGTCTCTCTAGGCTACGTGGTGATTAACTTTTTAGCTTATCTGCGGCATCACGCCACAGGAAATGAGGAAGCATGTCTGGATCAAACCGTCCCTATAATCCGTCCCACACCCCGTCGCCGTCAGAATCGCCGCGTGCTCCCAGCGCGACTAAGACGTCGCTTCAAGGAAGCGGTTTTATTGAACGCCATGAGGAGCAAAGGGGCGTCAGCAACCGTCTGCACTGGCCGGGCGGAGCGTCCGGCGTAACGCTCGGACCGGGTTATGACATGCGCGATCGTTCCCGGGCGGAGATTGAGCAGAAATTGCGGGATATCGGCATCAACTCCAGTCTGGTGTCTCGCGTGGCGGCGGGGGCTGGCCTGCGTGGCGAAGCGGCCAGGAGGGTCGCACGGGATAATCAAAATCTCGTCAGTCTGACGGACGATCAGCAGAGTCGTCTTCTGCAGGTCAATCTCCCGAACTACGAGGCGATCGTTCGTCGGGGCATCCATGTGTACCTGACACAAAATGAGTTCAATGCCCTCGTGTCGTTCGTCTACAATCCAGGAAGAGGTTGGCCGGGTGTCCGTGCTGCTATCAACAGCGGCGACAAACGCAAGGCCGTCAGAATCATCGAGGAGCAGGTGCGCTCGAAAGGCAAGATCATGAACGGTCTGGTCCGGAGACGGCACGACGAAGCCATGCTTCTGCTGGAAGGACAATATTGATGATCCGCGCTATCCTGAGCCTGATTTGCGCCGTCTGTATCGGTGGCACCGCACACGCGGGCGCCAAGCCGGAGTCTTTGGAGGAGCAGTCTTACAACGGCAATACAATGTTCAACGAGGAGCTCGATGGAAAGGCGTTTCTCAATGGGCGGTTGATCGTGCGCGTCGAGCGTGTTTCGACCTGTGTGTCGGCGGTCTGGACCCGCAGCGGCGACGTCGGATCGCCGCTGCGGCGCGACCTGCTGGAATGGGACAAAATGTTTGATGGCGATCCTTCGAACGACGCCCGGTCTTACTATTTGACGTTCGTCTATGCCGCCCATCGGAGCGACGATGTCGTGTCCATGCCTCTCACGGCGCATCCCGACCGCTTTGAAGATACGGCCGGTGTCACCCTCCTGTCGTGCCAACCGAAACGGCATCATCGCAAGTGACGATCTCTGCGCCGGGCGTTCCCGCCGGAAACATAACGCTCGGCGCGTCTGCCAGAGCAGATCCCATTCAGATCGGATCATCTGAATGGGTGAAGATGCTTGCAAAAACCAATGAAACAGAGCCTTTCTGCTGAACCAGAGTTCAGTGGAAATTCTCCAGACACCGTTTATCTCCCAAAGCCGACCTTCCGCATCCCCCCCTGAACTGCCTGTCCGCTCAAGAAACGTGAAGCGGACAGGCGGCAGACGCCTTCTTCTCGGACAATAAAATTCCGAAACCGTTCGCCACGTAGCAGACGTAATTTGATCGGGTCCCACCGGTTCAGGTCACTGCGACAGCTTGATTCCTCCACCAACGTATTATTGTCAGCGGAGATAGCTATCAATATATATGCGTCAGATGCAATTATTATGTCTATTTAATTCAATTTAGAAAATAATTGTCGAATATTAGATTCTTTTTTACCTCTGCAATACGAAGGGATAACATCGATATGAGATAAAGATCGGCTACGCTAAATTTAACACGATCATTGTCGAGTATATTGCTAAGATTGATACCTTTGCGTAGTTCTTGAACTCTATTGTCGCGGATAATTAAGATCAAAAGGCTGGTCTCGTGGGCCGCCGGAAGCGGTTGTTCATAACCTTTGGAACGCTTCTTCCCACGTGATTTTGGGTACATATCGGGTTGGTCGCTTTAACTAGGCTAGAATTCCCTATAGAACTATTACCATCGTCCTGCGGTTGTTTCTTCTTTCAAGGCAAAGGCATGAGTTCCTCGGATAAGGGCAATAAGCTCGAAGATGCATTCCATCAGTATCTCCTTGATCAGAAGGATCGGGGAGAATTGGTGCTGGGAGCTTATCCTCCCGACAACTGCAAGATTTTCAAAAAGAAGGAATACTACTGTAAAGAGCGCGAGGCGAATGTCGAGTTCGATGTCGTACTGGAACTCTGCGCCAACGGGCGCACTTCGCCTCATCTCTATGTCATTTTCGAATGCAAAAATTACAGTGGCAGTGTTCCTGAGCTGTACGTAAACGACTTCTCAGCGAAACTCGGGCGAATGTTCCCCCATACAGCAAAAGGCGTGATGGTTGTGTCTTCGCGGCTGCAATCCGGAGCCGAAAAGGTCGCGCGGAACAAGGGGCTTGGTATCATAAAATACGACGGAGACGGCCTCGACATCATCGCGGATCGGAAGGCGCGACCGTACATCGAAAACCGTTTTGTGGAATTTCAGCTTTTTCAGGGAGGGTCGGTGACAAAATCCCTGAAGTTCTCTGCCTATAATGATGGAAAGTTTTTCAGCAGCATCAGCCAGTTCCTGGGTAGCCTCCACCCGGAACTCGCAGGAGACGTCGATGAGAGCCCGACGACCATTCCCTTCATGCCTCCGGAGGCCATAAAGAGTTCTGTCCGAGAAGTCCTGAAGCTCGTCGATTACCGGGGTGGGCCGGTAGATTTGGAACATATCTGCTCCGCGCTATCTATAGATCTTCAATATTCCGATCAGGAGGTCCACGACACGGATGGAATGCCAATTCTGGGCTCTGCACACTTCCATCAGAAAGTGATCTCTATCAACTCCCACGGGAACAGGAGCCGTGAACGCTTTACGATCGGTCATGAAATAGGTCATTTTTCCTTGAAACATCACCATTACCTCAGTTCCGAAAATATCATTGAACGCGATCTTTTGATAAACAAGGAGATGGATGCCAGTTTTAACCTGGAGCGGCTTGAATATCAGGCGAACTTGTTCTCATCCAACCTCATCCTGCCCGATGATTCCTTCAAGTTTAAGACTGCGCAATTCCGCAATTTTCTCGAAATCAGGGATAGGGGACATGGTTACATATTCGTCGACGACCAACCTTGCAATTATACGATATATGATCGATTACTTGCGTATCTATCGAGCCATTTCGAGGTATCGAAACAGGCTATCCAGATAAAGTTCAAGCATCTGGGCATGCTCAACGACCAACGCAAGCGGAACCAGCCCTCCAATGTTACCAGAGTTCTGTAATCATGGGGAATTGTCATTCCCAATTGCATACGAAATCCTGAGCAGACACTTCAAGCTGATTTTTTAACACAATCTGGCCGAGAACTGCCCTTTTATCCTGAGCCTCGAACGTCGTGAATTGGTCGGTAGCCGTCATGAACGTGAATTCTGCGAATGGCGGCTTTCTATCATTCCTTGCCGACAACCGACTTTCTGCCCCCCCATTGCCGCCATTAGTCTACGCTTCGAAACCCCTGACAGCCCGAAGTCAGTCATCACACAGTTTGGACACTCCACTCGCGTGCATCGCTGAGCGTCCAGTCGCGTCGACATGACGACTTCAAGCCTCAATGCACACGAGAATCTTTTTCCCCTTGATGCGCCCGTGCTTCAGGGCGGAGAGGCTTGCCGGCAGGTCATTGAACGCGGTGACGATATGCGGCTGGAGGTCCAGGGCACCAATCCGGACAGCATCGAGCAAGTGCGCGCCGGCTTGGCGCCACTCCCGCCAGTCCTCCGCGGTCGCGTGGCCGTGCGCGCTGTTCAGCGCGACTTCATGCAGGGACAGCGCCGTCGTGAATGGCGGCAGGGGTGGCGATTCCAGGCGATCCTGAATGCAGACCAGATGCCCGTTATACCCCACGAGCGGCGCCAGACCCCGCGCATACGCTCCGTTCGTGGTGTCGAATGCAGCAAAGAGGCGGCGCGGCCCGAGTGCTGCAACCAATTGCGCACGCCAGCCCTCATCGCGATAATCGAACGTACCGGCAATGCCCAGCGCCAGCAGCCGTTCGCGATGAACCGGCGACGCGGTCGCCCAGACGCGCCAGTCCCGACGCAATGCCAGTTGCGCCAGGATCAGCGAAACGGCACCGCCTGCCCCGGTCACCAGCACATCCCGGTTCGGTATATCCAGCACCTTGGCGAGCGCCTGCCACGCCGTCAGCCCCGGACACGGAATTCCGGCCGCGCTCTCGTCGCTGACACCGTCGGGAATAACGAGCGCGCAATCGGCATCCACGGTCGTATATTCCGCGAAGCTACCCGGTTTTCCGAGCCCCTGATGATATGCGACCCGCGTTCCCAGGGGGATACCCACGCCGTCACCAGCCTGCGCGACGATTCCGACGCCGTCCACGCCCGGCACATGCCCCGGCCTCCATCCGTCGGGACCAGCGGCAATGACTTTCCAGTCAACTGGGTTGAGCGCGATCATGGTATTCCGCACGACGATCTCACCCGGTCCTGGAAACACGAAGGCCCGGTCCACCAGTTGAAGCTGTTCGGGCTCGCCCGGCGCGTGCCAGCTCCAGGCACGGTATGTCGTTACGGAAGCGTCCATCAGCGATCGTCCCTCTCGCGCTGTAAAAGCAGCGTCTGCTCCCCTCGGAAACAAGCGCTGCCTTTCAGAAAATATCCGCATTTCTCCGCGACCCTGCACGACGTCGCGTGTTCCGGTGCGATGATACAGACCGTGCGATCCACACCGCGCCCGTCCATCCATGCCAATGCAGCCTGAAGCGCTTCGGTCGCAAATCCCTGGCCATGCACCCAGCGCGCCAGAACCCAGCCGGCTTCCGGCACAGTGTCCTGAGGTGGCTCGATATCGCGCTTCCAATCAGCGAAGCCGACATCGCCGACATAGCGCCCATCCGCTTTCGTGCGGACGCACCAGTATCCGTAACCCAGAAGATCCCACAGGCCTCGATAACGAAGAAGGCGAAACCAGCTTTCCTGTTCCGACGATGGAACGCCGCTGATGTGACGAACGACATCCGGATCGCTCCACATCGCGCACAGATCGTTGAAATCCGTCATCTGATGGAGCGAGAGACGCAATCTTTCGGTTTCAATCACATCGGTCTCCCTTCCTGATCGCCAATACGCAAGGCACGCTCCACAGCATGCCGAAGAGGTTCCATATCACCCTCGGTCGTGATCCAGAGCGTTGCCCCTTCAAGTTGCGCAAGGGTATCCGCTGCAACGGACGCCGGTTCGGAAATTGTCCCGGCTTCCAGAATCCCGACCATCGCATCGCGCAATCGTGCGAAAAAACGCCCGCACCGCGTCCCGAGCGTCCGGTGTCTGCGCCGTCACGCCATACGCGAGATGCAACCCCACGCAGCGCCCCCGTGTCTCGAACGTCTCCGCGATCCGTCCGATCAGCATCCGCCAGGCAGCAAACCAGTCCACCACTGGATCCGGGAGATCGACCAGCACGTCGTCGAGCGTCAGGGCCAGAACCTCGCGCACCAGCGATTCTTTCGACGGAAAGCGCGTGTAAAGGCTTTGCGGGCGGAGACCCACGCGATCGGCCAGATCACGCATGGATGCCCCTTCGTAGCCATACTCGCGAAACAGTTCGCGGGCTTCGACAACAATCCGGTGGATAGGAACGGGTTCTCTCATTTCGCCTTTGACTCACGAACGGTCGTTCGCACACAATAGGTCGCAAGTTACTGCCGGGCAAGACCCATGTGTTTCCTGCTCTCCTATCTCCAGCCAAAGGACACCTCCTGATGCTTCTCTATGATCTGGATGTCTCCGGAAACTGCTACAAAGTCCGACTTTTCGCGGCCCTGACTAACACGAAGCTGGACCTTGTTCCTGTCGATCTTGCGGCAGGTCAGAACCGTGATCCAGATTTTCGGAAACTGAACCCGTTTGGGGAAGTGCCCGTCCTGGTTGATGGCGACCTCACACTCCGGGACTCCCAGGCCATCCTGGTTTACCTCGCCGGCCGACTGACGAACCGCAGCTGGTGGCCTGAAGACGCCATGTCACAGGCCACCATCACACAATGGCTTTCAGTGGCGTCGAGCGAGGTTCGCAACGGCCCCAATGCCGCCCGTCTGATCCGGAAATTCGGGTATCCCCTCGATATGGCACCGCCATGCACTGGACCGACAGGCTCCTACCGCTGCTTAATGAGCATGTCGAGACACTGGACTGGTTTGCCCTCCGCCGGCCTACAATTGCCGACAGCGCTCTCTTTCCCTATCTGGCAC
>NZ_BAIO01000094.1 GCF_000613305.1 Komagataeibacter kakiaceti JCM 25156 | reverse complement strand
CGAGCCTGATCTGGCTGGCGGATGGTTTAGCTGCGTCCTGAGGCATGTTCACTCGTCTCCCTTGTGTGCCGCGCGGTCATGCGCGGGACAGTACAAAACTTTCCATTGCATGCGCCCACCCATCCTGCGTGTTGGGCCTTGTCACGTAACGGGCTTCGGCCTTCACGTTCTCCGGGGCGTTACCCATGGCGATACTGACACCGGCTTCCTTCAGCATGGGAATGTCATTGTTCATATCCCCTATGCAGGCCGTTTCCTGAATGCTGACATCAAGCAGGCGCGCCAGCTCCTTCGCCGCATAGCCCTTGTTCGCGCGCGGATGCGTAATATCCAGATAGATGGGCGAGGAGCGATGCACACTGGCCTCGCCCCCCAGCAGGGCCGCCAGTTCACGCTCCACCACCGGCAGGTGCGCCGTGTCGGACGAGACACCCATGATCTTGCCGACATCGTGATAATGCCCGGCGAAATCCGCCACCTGTACCGGCGTGGTCTGCACCACCTCGCGCTCATGGCGGACCTGTGGCGTATCCATTCGCCGCACCAGCCAGTCATGGCCGATGAACAGCCATGGCTCGACATTATTGGCGATCAGGAATTCCACCGCCCTGTGCACGGCATCCGGGGCGAGCGACAGCCGTTCGCGTATCGTGCCATCGGCATCGCAGATCAGCCCGCCATTCAGCCCCGCGATGGGGGTGCTGATGCGCAGCGCCCTGACATACTGCATCATTCCGCGCGGCGCGCGGCTGCTGACCAGGCTCAGCCGGATCCCGGCGCGCTCCAGGTCATCGGCGGCGCGATGGGCGGCCGGTGTGATCACGCGCTCGGGGGTGATGAGGGTGCCGTCTATATCGGACACGACCAGACGCACGCCACCTGTGGGGGAAACGGACGGGGACATGGGATTATCCAATTTTCAGCCAGTGCCGGTGGTCACGCGCCAGCAGGGCGTCGGCCGCCTTTGGCCCTTCGCTGCCCGCCGTGTAGAGGGCGAGCGTCTGACTGTCCTGCCCCCAGTCCAGAACCGGCTGCACGGCGCGCCATCCGGCCTCGATATTGTCCGCGCGCTGGAACAGCGTCGCATCCCCGATCATGCAGTCATAGATCAGGGTTTCATATCCGGTGCTGGGGCCTTCACTGAACCATTCGGCGTAATCGAACTTCATGCGCACGCCGCCAAGCCGCACGGCGGGGCCGGGGATCTTGGCCGAGAACTGCATGGTCACCCCTTCGGTGGGCTGGATGTGCATGACCATGATGTTGGGGGCGAGACGGTCCACCGGCGTGTCACGGAACAGCGCGTAAGGCGCGGACTTGAAGTGAATCGCGATCTCGGTCTTGCGCGCGGCCAGACGTTTGCCGGTACGCACGTAAAACGGCACGCCAGCCCAGCGCCAGTTGTCGATCTGGAACTTCATGGCCACGTAGGTCTCGGTCAGGGAATGGGGGTCAACGCCCGGTTCCTCCCGGTAACCCGGCACCGCCGCGCCATTCACCGTGCCGGCTGCATACTGCCCGCGCACCACGTCATCGGGCGACAGGGTGTGGATGGCGTCCAGCACCTTCGTCTTTTCATTGCGCACGGCGTCGGCATCGAAGGAGATGGGAGCCTCCATCGCCGTCATGGCCAGAAGCTGCATGACGTGATTGGGCACCATGTCGCGCACCGCGCCCGTGCCTTCGTAGAATTTGGCGCGCTGTTCCACGCCCACCGTCTCGGCGGCGGTGATCTGGACGTGGTCTATGTTCTGGCGGTTCCACAGCGGCTCGAAAAACCCGTTGGAGAAACGCAGGGCGAGGATGTTCTGCACCGTCTCCTTGCCCAGATAATGATCGATCCGGTAAATCTGCTGTTCCGTCAGCGTGTTCAGCAGCCGGGTATTGAGCGCTATGGCCGAGGGCAGGTCATGCCCGAAGGGCTTTTCCACGATCACCCGGCGGAAGGAATTGCGTCCCTCGCGCACAAGGGCCGCCTCGCCCAGACGGTCCACGATGGAGCCGAAGAAACGGGCGGCCACCGCAAGGTAGAAAATGCAGTTCCGCTCCCCCACGATGGCGGAAATGTCCTGATAGGTCTGGGCGGTCTCGAAATCGCCACGCACGTAGCGGATACGCGGCGTGAGCCAGTCCCATATATCCGTGCGCAGGGCCACGGCCTCGGCCCCGCGGCGGGCAACGAAGTTTTCCAGCGCCGCATACATGCTCTGGCGCAACTGCGTATCGGTCAGGTCCGCGCGGTCAACGGCAACGACATTGAAGCCATCGTCCAGCAGTCCGGCGCAGGCAAGGTTGTAGATGGCGGGAAGCAGGAGGCGATGCGTCAGATCCCCACCCCCGCCAAAAATGACGAACGATGCCGGCGGGCAGCGCCGGGGGGCGCTTTCATCACCGGAATCCCCTACCTGCGATACTGCCGAGGCGATAATATTTTCCATGTCTGCTACTGTTCCTGAACTGTTTTTCGCCTGTAATCCCCCTCCGGCTGTTCCGCGCGCAGTCATTCATGTGCTGTCTTTTCGGGAAGCAGCCGGAGGCGGAAAAACGAGCCCCCGGGCGACCCGGTCAGTTACCGACCGGGTGGCGGGTCAGTTATTCGTACCTTCGATGTGACCGCCAAAACCGAAGCGCATGGCTGACAGCATCTTCTCGGCATAGTTGTTGCCGGTGCGGGAACGGAAGCGCGTGAACAGGGATGCCGTGATGACGGGAACCGGCACCGCCTCCTCGATCGCGGCTTCGATGGTCCAGCGGCCTTCACCGGAATCGGCCACGTCGCCCTTGTAGTTGGACAGGTCCGGGTTGCCCGCCAGCGCGCTGGCCGAAAGGTCGAGCAGCCACGAGGACACGACGCTGCCACGGCGCCAGACTTCGGCGATGTCGGCCATGTTCAGTTCGAAACGCTGGTCTTCGGGCAGTTCGGTGGAGTTCTTGGACTTCATCACGTCGAACCCTTCGGCGAAGGCCTGCATGATGCCGTATTCGATGCCGTTATGGACCATCTTCACGAAATGGCCGGAACCGGCGGGGCCGCAATGCAGGTAGCCCTGCTCGGCGCGGGGGTCGAATTCCGGCTTGTCACGGTTCGGCGTGCGCGGAATGTCGCCAATCCCCGGCGCGAGCGCGGACAGGATGGGATCGATATGATCGGTCGCTTCCTTGGTGCCGCCGTACATCATGCAGTAGCCACGCTCCAGGCCCCACACGCCGCCGGACGTGCCGACATCAATGTAGTCGATGCCTTTTTTCACCAGCTCGGCGGCACGGCGGATGTCGTCCTTGTAAAAGGAATTGCCACCGTCAATCACGATATCGCCACGGCTCATCAGCGTGCCGAGTTCCTGTACCGCCTGCTCCGTCACTTCGCCCGCGGGCAGCATGAGCCAGATGATCTTGCGGCCCGACAGCTTGCCGACCATGTCCTTCAGCCCGGTGGCCGCCGTGGCCCGGCCCCCTTCGGCCTGTTCGCACACTTTCGCGGTAACGGCGGGATCGCGATCATAGGCCACCACGTCATGACCATGGCGGGTGAGGCGGATTGAAATGTTGCCGCCCATCTTGCCAAGACCAACAATACCGATTTGCATAATAAAATACTCCTGAAGATGGGATAGGGTTGTATCCCTATCGCCTTCATGGCCATTTCCCAATGACCGCTATCAAGAAACCCGCCTTTTCGTGGGAAAAGGCGGGTCCGGAACCGCGGATCAGACCGCGCGGGCGATATCCTGCCCCAGTTTTTCAAGACCCGATTTCAGGTCTCCGTGGATGTGGACACGCAGCACACGGCGGCCGCGTTCGGCCAGCACCTCCATGTCGCCACGCGCCTGGGCTTCCTTCACGATGCCAAAGGTATATTTCTCACCCGGCACCGGCAGGTTCACCACGTCATCGCAGGTGATCTGCAGGAAAACGCCCGTGTTGG
The DNA here is from genome assembly GCF_000613305.1 of Komagataeibacter kakiaceti JCM 25156. The sequence continues at coordinate 3,310 of NZ_BAIO01000094.1, read as the reverse complement.
GGCCACCCTTGTACGCCTGCCCGGTCGAATGCTGGAAGCGCGGACCGAATTCGGCCGCCGTGGCGACCTTCAGCGCGTCACGCACGTCAAGACGGGCCTTCTGGATCCATTCGCGTGTTGCCGTGTCACGGTCGATATAGGCCAGCAGCGCCACGTAATCACCCGCCCCGGCACGGGCGAAATGCGCCCTGAGGATCTCTTCCGCCGTCTTGCCGCCCTTCAGCGCCTGCGCGTTCTTCGGATCGGCGTAGAAGGCGAAGGGCGCGTCCTTGGCGAACGGCTCGTACGGCGGCAGTCTGCCGGTCTCGTTATAGGCGTTGGTGATCTTCTTGGTCTCGATCTTCGAGGCCTCGACATCAGGCTGGTTGAAGGCGTTGATGCCGATGATCGAACCGGCAACGGCGGTGGCGAACTCCCAGCGGAAGAACTCCTCCAGCACCTGGCGGCGTTCATGCAGTTCAATGGTCACCACCGGTTCGCCCGCCTCGACCAGCGCGGCGAAGGCCGCGTCCTGACGGGGGCAGGGATCCTCGGCCAGACGCAGATAGGCGAAGACGCGGTCCTTGCCATACACATCGGGCCTGCCGATCGTCTCGTCATCAATGGGGATCAGGCCCTTGCCGTCCTTGCCGGTTGATTCGGCAAGAAGCTGCTCCAGCCACGCCCCCATGTCGTAAATGCCGGGGGAGGCGATGATGGTCACCTTGTCCCGACCGAAATCACGCGCGGCCACACCCAGCACCGTGCCCAGCACCACGCCGGGGTTCTGCGCCGGCGGCACCGAGGCGGCGCAGGACTTTTCACCACGCAGCGCAGATTCGAGCAGAAGCTTCAGCGGCAGCCCCGCCACGGCGGCGGGCACCAGCCCGAAATCGGACAGCACGGAATAGCGGCCGCCGATCTGCTTTTCACCATAGAAGATTTTCCAGAACCCGTCCTTCTTCGCCACGTCTTCCATGTGGGAACCGGGATCGGTCACGGTGATGAAGTGGGATCCCACCTTGTCACCCAGCACCTTTTTGGCCTGATCGAAGAAATAGGCCTTGAGGATGTTGGGCTCCAGCGTGCCGCCGGACTTGGACGAGACGATGAACAGCGTCCTGGAAATATCGATCTTGTCCTGGAACGCACGCACCTGCTGCGGGTCCGTGCTGTCGAGGACATAGAGGTGCGGGAAGCCCTCATGCTTGCCGAATGTCTGGGCCAGCACTTCCGGGCCAAGGCTGGACCCGCCCATGCCCAGCAAAAGCGCGTGCTGGAAGCCGCGCGCCTTCACCTCCGCCTGAAAATCCTCGAACTTCGACAGCGCGGCGATCTGGTCATCGGTAATGTCCAGCCATTTCAGCCAGTCCGCCTCGTCCTTGCCGGTCCACAGGGTGGCGTCGTGGTGCCACAGGCGGCGGACCTTGCCCCCCTTGCGCCAGGCGTCCTGTTCCGCCTTGACCGCCCTGTCCAGATCGGCGGGCAGTTTGAGGGCGGTGGAGGTGACCTTCCTGCCAAGGAACGCCGCCTGCTTGGCCGCGACGGAACCCAGCAGGTCGTCAAACGCATCGGCGAAGGATGCAACGCCTTCATCCACCAGCGTTTTCGTTACACCGGCCAGATCGAGGCCAAGACGCTCGGCTTCCGCCAGCACCTTGCGCGCGCCGGGCAGATCCTGCGTCAGCGTTTCGGCCACCTTGCCATGGTCGCGGAAGGCGTCGAAGGTCGCGGGCGGAATGGTGTTGACGGTCTCGGGGCCGATCAGCCCATCCACATACAGCACGTCGCTGAAGGACTTGTCCTTCGTGCCGGTGCTGGCCCACAGCAGGCGCTGCGGCATGGCCCCGGCATCGGCCAGTTTCTTCCACCGCGGGCTGGCGGTCACGTCCTTCCAGTATTCATACGCCACCTTGGCGTTGGCAATCGCCACCTTGCCGCGCAGGGCCTTGAGGGCTGGCGTCTCCTTGTCACCAGCGGCGACGCGACCGTCTATTTCCTTGTCGATCTTCACGTCGATGCGGCTGACGAAGAAGGAAGCGACGCTGGCGATGCCTTTCACGCTCTCCCCACGGCCCAGACGATCTTCCAGCCCGGAGATGTAGGCTTCCAGCACCTTCTTGTACGCATCGAACGAGAACAGCAGGGTGACGTTGATGCTCAGCCCGTCGCCAATGGCGGCGCGGATGGCGGGCAGACCTTCATCCGTGCCGGGAATCTTGATCATGAGGTTACGGGCTTCAACCGCCTTCCACAGGCGGCGGGCCTCGTTCAGCGTGCCATTGGTGTCACGCGCCAGATAGGGCGAGACCTCGAGGCTGACATAGCCGTCCACGCCCTTTGTCTGTTCATAGACGGGATACAGCACCTTCGCCGCGGCGCGGATGTCGTCAATGGCCAGCAGTTCGTACAGCGTTCCGGCATCGACGATCCGGTGCTCCAGCACCGAGCGGATCTGCGCGTCGTAATCCGTGCCCTGCCCCATGGCCTTCTGGAAGATGGCGGGGTTGGAGGTCACGCCCTTCAGCCCGTCCTCATCCACCAGTTTTTTCAGGCTGCCATTTTCGGTATAGGATCGCTGGATGAAATCCAGCCAGGGAGACTGACCATAGCGGGCCAGTTCCTTTAATGGATTTTCTCCACCAGATTCACGCGCATTCATGGCTGTCGCACTCATGGCTGTGCTTCCTTTGCTTCCCGGCGGCGCGGGCTGTCCGCGCCGCCTGACATTCCCCGGAACCGAAACAGGCAGGACCAAAAGCCCTGCCTGTCCTGATCCCCTTTTATTTTCCGGCCTGCCTGCGGGCGGCGGCCACCACGGCCTCGACCGTGAAGCCGAACTTGACCTCCAGTTTCTCCGCCGGGGCGGAGGCGCCAAAGCCGTGCATGACAATCGTCTCGCCCGCCAGGCCGGTGTAACGGTCCCAGCCAAGCTGCGCCGCCTGTTCCACCGCCACGCGCGCGGTCACATCCGGCGGCAGCACGCTGTCACGATAGGATTTGGGCTGGGCCTCGAACAGATCCCATGACGGCATGGAGACAAGACGCACCTTGATGCCGTCCGCCTTCAGCTTTTCCGCCGCCCGGATGATGAGTCCGACTTCGCTGCCCGTTGCCATGAGGATAACATCGGGCCGCCCGTCCGCATCCGCAAGGACATACGCCCCTTTTGCCAGACCTGCCGCCGACGCATAGGTCTTGCGGCAGATGGTGGGCAGGTTCTGCCGGCTCAGCGCCAGCACGCTGGGGCGATCGGTAAGCTGGATCAGCGTGCGCCAGGCTTCCGCCACCTCGTTGGCATCAGCGGGGCGCAGCACGGTCACGCCCGGCG
>NZ_BAIO01000095.1 GCF_000613305.1 Komagataeibacter kakiaceti JCM 25156 | reverse complement strand
CGGTCAGCATGCCCTTGCCCACGAACCCGGCATGGGCGGGTTCATGCCCGAACCGCCACCGGAAATGACGGAAACCCGATCGGGATCAGGCGCGCGCTGCATGATGACGCAGGTATCAGGATAACCATCCAGCCGGCACAGATGCCGGCCTGCGGCGGAGCGCAGGAAACCGTCCAGGGCTTCGGTTACGATTGTCTCTCGCGTGTTGAAAAAACGCTTCATTATTATGCTTTCTCCCCTGCGGGCCATGGCCAGGCATGGCGGCAGGGCGAATATGACGGTTAAGCCGTTTCTGGCAAAACAACGGAGTGTGTCTGGCGTGGATCCCGCCGGGCGGCCCGGCCTTCAGGCGGGGTCGCTATCGGGCGGCAGATGGTGGGTGGAGTCGTCGGGGTGGCTGACCTTGCGGTGCGGGTCATCCAGCGCGGGAACGCGGCCGTGGTGGCCGAAATTGACCAGCCGTGCCTCCAGCAGGTGCAGCTTGCCCAGCAGGTTCATGCGGATGGCCATGACCGCGAGCGAGGCCCCGGCAAACGGGCCGACCACGTAAATCCATAGCCCCGTCCATTGCCCCGCGAACAGGCGGGTGCGAGCGTGCGCGCGAAGTTCACGCTGTTTCCCGAAAGCCATGCCGTGACCGGTTCATGATCAGGAAGAACAGCCCGCCTGACCATGGGGTGATGAACTTCCAGCGTGGATGCGCGGCCAGCCAGTACAGCATGGCGATCAGCGCGGCGGTCACGAACATTTCAGACCACATGGCCCACCAGATGGAAATCTGCCCATACGGCACGGTCGCGCCATAGCGCACGGATACCGCCATGTTGCCCCACCACGCCACCAGCCTACCCGCTTCGTACACCGTGGCCGTGCCGAGAAACGCGCCGATAACCTGCGCGATCATGTAATTGAGCGCATCGATGCCGCCGATGCGTCTGGCCAGTGAAAACGCCAGCGTGACGGAGGGGTTGATATGCGCGCCGCTGACCTTGCCAAACGGCGTCATGGCCGCCGCCGTGCCGGACAGGCCGAAACACAGGCCGCACAGCGCCGTCTGCAGATAGGGGTGCTGCTGCAACAGGGTCGCGAACGGACTGCCCGACGCGGTAAGCAGGATGACCGCGCTCAGCCCCAGGATCATCAGGATGGCGGTGGCGATCGCCTCACAGAAATACAGTTTCCAGTGAAACGGGTTGTGCGGGTGGGGGTCGCCCGCCAGCGGCCGGTCATGCACATGGATGTGCAGGTAGGGTAGATGCAGGTGTGGCAGGCGCATGGTCGGTATCCTCGTTTCTGGCACGTAGGGTCCGGCGCATGGCTGGGAAAAGGTCACATCCCGGTGCGGGCCGGTGGTTTGTGGGACCATAGCAGTCCCCGCACCGTCCGGGTCCGGTTTTGGCACAATCCAGTCATGCCATCACGAATTCGCAATCTCCCCTGCCCCGTCCGGTGTGGTCGAGGCGTCAAGGGCGGCCTGGAGGATGTAGGCGGCGGCCATGCGGTCCACCACCTCCCCACGGCGCTGGCGCGTCATGTCGGCCTCCGAGATCAGGAAGCGGTTCACGGCGGAAGAAGAAAGCCGTTCATCCCACATCGCGGCGGGAAGCCCGGTCATGTCCGACAGGTTGCGTGCCCAGTCCCGCGCCGCCTGCGCCGCCGGGCCGAAACTGCCATCGAGTGAAAGCGGCAGGCCGACCACCAGCCCGCCCACGTCCTGCGCGCGCGCGATCGTGCTGACCTGGGCGGCGATGACGGACAGTTTCGTCCGTTTCAGCGCCGTGTGGGGCGAGGCGAGCATCAGCCCACATCCGACAGCGCCACGCCGATCGTCCTGCTGCCGGGGTCAAGTCCCAGCAGGCGCTGGTTGCGCCGCAGCGCGGCACGGAGATCGGATATGTTGAACAGGGGCATGGTCGGGGCTATGTTCCTCAGCAGGTCCTGCGCCGCAGGATATTCTTCCCCTGTTACGATGGAAAGTTATTGCTTCATGTCGCTTGATCCCGCGACCGTCCGCCGCATTGCCAGACTGGCACGGATTGGTATTGACGAGTCTGATCTTCAGTCCCTGCAAGGGGAGCTTAACGGGATCCTGGGCTGGGTCGAGCAGCTGAACGAGGTCAATGTCGATGGGGTCGCCCCCATGGTCGGCACGGGCCACGCCGCGCTCCGCATACGTGACGATGTGGTGACCGACGGCAACTGCCGCGAGGCCGTGCTGTCCAACGCACCCGACGCCGTTGGCCCCTTTTATACCGTGCCCAAGGTTGTTGAATAATGAACCTGACCGAACTCACCATTGCCGACGCCGCCGCCGGCCTGCGCAGGCGCGACTACAGCGCGGTCGAGCTGGTGCGCGCGCATACGGATGGCATTGCCGCGCTCAACCCCCGCTTAACGCCTATATCACCGTCACGGCCGATGCGGCGCTGGAGGCGGCGGCCCGCGCGGACACAGCGCTCGCCCGCAACGAGGCCCGTGCGCTGACCGGCATCCCGCTGGGCATCAAGGATCTGTTCTGCACCACCGGCGTGCGGACACGGCGGCCAGCAACATTCTCAAAAACTTCGTGCCGCCTTATGAAAGCACGGTCACGGCCAACCTGCTGCGCGATGGCGCGGTGTTCGTGGGCAAGACCAACCTTGATGAATTCGCCATGGGGTCGGCCAACATCACCTCCGCCTTCGGGCCGGTGGAAAACCCGTGGAAGCGCAGGGACGATGCGCAGACCGTGCTGGTGCCCGGCGGATCGTCGGGCGGATCGGCGGCGGCAGTGGCCGCGGGTCTCGCCATGGGGGCCACGGGCACCGATACCGGCGGCTCGATCCGCCAGCCCGCCGCCTATTGCGGTATTGTCGGCCTCAAGCCCACCTATGGGCGGTGCAGCCGGTATGGCACGATCGCCTATGCCTCATCGCTGGATCAGGCGGGGCCGATGGCGCGCAGCGTGGGTGACTGCGCCATCATGCTCCAGTCCATGGCGGGCTTTGACCCGCGCGACAGCACCAGCGTGGATTGCGACGTGCCGGATTATTCCGCCGCCGTGGGTCGCAGCCTGAAGGGGCTGAAGGTCGGGATTCCGCGTGAATACCGTGCCGAAGGTCTCTCAGCCGAGATCGAGGCGCATGGCAGCAGGGCATCGCATGGCTGAAGGAAGCCGGGTGCGAGATCGTGGATGTCTCCCTGCCCCATACCCGGCACGGGCTGGCCACCTACTATATCGTCGCACCCGCGGAATGTTCCTCCAACCTCGCGCGCTATGACGGCCTGCGGTTTGGTGAACGTGTGCCCGCCCCCACGCTGGACGGGATGTACGAAGCCTCCCGCCGCGCGGGCTTTGGCGCGGAGGTGCGCCGCCGCATCATGATGGGCACCTACGTACTCTCCGCCGGGTATTACGATGCCTATTACCTGAAGGCGCAGAAGGTCCGCACGCTGATCCGCCGCGACTTTACTGAAAGCTTCCAGCAGGTTGACGTATTGCTGACGCCCACCGCGCCCACCCCGGCGTTCGGGCAAGGGGAAAAGATGGACGATCCGGTCCAGATGTATCTGAACGATATTTTCACGGTGCCTGCCTCCATGGCGGGCATGCCCGCCATGTCCGTGCCTGTGGGTCTGGGCGCCACGGGCCTGCCGCTCGGGTTGCAGTTGATTGGCCGCCCGTTTGATGAGGAAACCCTGCTGGCCACGGGTAGCGCGCTGGAAAAAGCGGCGGCCTTTACCCATCGGCCTGCCATCCGCGCGGAGGCGGCGAAATGAGCTATACGATCGAAGGCCGCACCGGCTCGTGGGAAATCGTGGTCGGGCTGGAAGTCCACGCGCAGGTCATCAGCAAATCCAAGCTGTTTTCCGGTGCTTCCGCATCCTATGGCGGTGAGCCGAACACCCATGTCAGCCTGGTGGATGCGGGTTTTCCGGGCATGCTGCCGGTCCTGAACCGTGAATGCGTGGCGCAGGCCGTCCGTACCGGGCTGGGGCTGCGCGCGCGCATCAATCTGGAAAGCCGGTTTGACCGCAAGAACTATTTCTATGCCGATCTGCCACGGGCTACCAGATCAGCCAGTTCACCCACCCGATTGTGGGTGAAGGCACGGTCGAAATCGAACTGGCCGACGGCTCGGTTCGCCATATCGGGATTACCCGCCTGCATCTGGAACAGGACGCGGGCAAGTCGATCCACGATCAGGATCCGACACGTTCGCTGATTGACCTGAACCGCGCCGGCGTGGCGCTGATGGAAATCGTGAGCGAACCCGACATCCGCACACCGGAGGAAGCCGGGGCCTACCTGCGCAAGCTGCGCCAGATCCTGCGCTATCTCGGCACCTGCGATGGCAACATGGAAGAAGGCTCGATGCGCGCCGACGTGAACGTGTCGGTACGCAAGGCGGGTGAGGCTTTCCGCACGCGCTGCGAGATCAAGAACGTCAACTCGATCCGCTACGTCATGCACGCGATCGAGACCGAGGCCGCGCGTCAGGTCGAGGTATGGGAGGAAGGCGGCACGGTGGATCAGGAAACCCGCCTGTTCGACCCCTCCCGCAATGAAACCCGTTCGCTCCGCAGCAAGGAAGACGCGCACGATTACCGCTACTTCCCCGATCCCGACCTGCTGCCGCTGGTGGTGGAACAGGCCTGGGTGGACGAACTGGAAAAGGCCCTGCCCGAACTGCCGGATGACAAGCGCGCGCGCTTTGAAAAGGAATACGGCATTCCCCGTTACGATGCCGGTGTGCTGGTCGCCGAGCAGGCCATTGCCGATTATTACGAGACAGTGGCGCGGGGCCGCGATGCCCGCCTTGCCGCCAACTGGGTCACGGGCGATCTGTTCGCGGCGCTGAACCGCACGGGGCGCACAATTCAGGACAGCCCCATTTCGGCGCAGGCGCTGGGTGGCATGCTGGATCTGGTGTCCGATGGCACGATCAATGGCAAGATCGCCAAGGAAGTGTTCGAGGACATGCTGGAAACCGGCGATAGCGCGGCCGACATCGTGGAGCGCAAGGGCCTGAAGCAGGTGACCGATACCGGCGCGATCGACGCCGCTGTTGCCGACGTGCTGGCCCGCAATGCGGACAAGGTGGAAGAATATCGCGGTGGCAAGGACCGCCTGTTCGGCTTTTTCGTGGGCCAGGTGATGAAAGCCATGGCGGGCAAGGCCAATCCGGCCATTGTGAATGAAGCCCTGAAAAAAGTTTTGTAAAAAAGGAGCTTCCTCGCATTTTAGGGCTTTGCAGGGGTGCGGCTACAGGCTAAAAGCAGCCCTGCAAACGCCGTGTTACTTATAATGCGCGCTCTTCGGCGGAGGGGTGGCCGAGTGGCTGAAGGCGGCGGTTTGCTAAACCGTTATACGATGTCAAGTCGTATCGAGGGTTCGAATCCCTTCCCCTCCGCCAATCACTTTTTCCAAACAATCTAAAATTGCATCACAAATGGCGGAATACCTAGGTTTTGGGTCTATTTTGTGTTGCATGGCGTTCCATTGAATTGCACCCTATCCCGCATCAGATGTGGGAAAAAATGTGGGATAAAAATGGGACGTCTTTCCGCGACAGCCGTAAAGGCCGCGAAAGAGCCCGGACGCTACGGCGATGGGGATGGCTCTATCTCGTCATTAGTTCGAAAGGCGGCAAATCATGGGTGTGCCGCATTCAGAAAAATGGTCGGCGACGCGACATTGGTCTAGGCAGTGCAAAGACCGTGTCCCTAGTTCTGGCACGTCAGCGGGCAGGCAAGGCCCGAATGCAGGTTGAAGCCGGGCTTGATCCTATAGCCGAACGTCGTAAGGAAGCGGGCATTCCTACCTTCCGTGAAGCTGCCTTGAAAGTATATGCAGAGAATGAAGCGACATGGAAAAACAGGAAGCATCGCGGGCAATGGCTGGCTACCCTTGAAAGCTACGCCTTTCCTGTCATCGGAGACATTTCCATAGCTGATCTCGATGGTCACCACGTCAGGGAGGTAATTGCGCCCATCTGGTTGCCAAAGCAGGAAACTGCACGTCGCGTTCGACAACGAATCAGCGCGGTCGTGGATTGGTCGATCGGCAAAGGTTACCGTAATCTGCCTCTGCCCATGGCTGCTATGGACAAGTCTCTTCCCAAGGTAAAAAGTAAGTCCGTCCATCATGCGGCGCTACCTTATGTCGAGGTTCCTGCATTTGTAGCTTATCTCCGTTCCGGTAATTCTCTAGGGCGCCTTGCATTTGTCGGACTTATCCTGACAGCTGCACGCTTCGGCGAGATCAGGTGCGCGACGTGGGACGAAGTTGATCTGGACAACGCTTTATGGACGATACCTGCGACGCGCATGAAAGCAGGACGTGAACATGTTGTTCCTCTATCCCAGCCAGCGTTGGATATATTTATGCGTGCCCATAAGTATCGCGAATTACGTAGCAACCTTGTATTTCCGGGTTTGCGAACGGGCAAACCTCTTTCTGATATGACGTTGACGAAGATCTGTCGTGATGCGGGTATCGCGGCGGTTCCTCATGGATTTCGTTCGTCTTTTCGGGACTGGGTTGCTGAAGAAACAGAATTCGACGGTGATATTGCCGAAATGGCGCTAGCTCACGCTATCGCAAGCAAGGTCGAAGCTGCTTATCGACGTGGGAATCTTCTGGAAAAGCGACGCGTTCTGATGGATGCTTGGGGCGCTTATTGCATTCCGAAGAAACAAACAGATGAAATGTGGCCAGGTAGCCTATGAAGACAGGTCCGGCTTTACAGTAGTTGGTATGCTCTGCTGATGCTGGCCGGACCTAGCCGGGTTCGTGCCCATGATGGCGCCGAGTGGCCAGGCCGGGGCAGCCTCCGAGAACTGATTGCAACAAGAAACCGGTCAATTTCCTGGCGTACCGGCGGTATTGATCCAGTTCTCTATAATGCCGGAGTGCCAGCGGATCGTGCCACTGGATAGTTTACGTGGTTTTGGGAAAGTCCCCTTATTAATGTGTCGGTAAATGGTTGCCCGGCTCAGTCCGGTTCTTTCAGTAACCTCCCGTAGACGTAGAAGTCTGTTGTCGGGTCTGTATTCCGTTGCGTCCATGTTCAGATCCTCCATGTCTTGTCTGTTGGGATCAATCTGTTTCGTGTTCCTGATGTCTGCAGGACTTCCCGGTATGAATGGCGATGCCATGCTGCTTCCGGGGCATATCGGAG
>NZ_BAIO01000096.1 GCF_000613305.1 Komagataeibacter kakiaceti JCM 25156 | reverse complement strand
CGCCCTGCGGGATGCTTTTGCCAGCAACCCGCACATCGCCCTGACCGAACTGCTGCACACCTTGGTGCGTGATGTGTACTGGCAGACACCAGGCGCGGATTGCCTGGAAGCCTATGTCCGCGAAATCTCGCTGCCGGTCCATTCGCCCGATATGCCCGGCAGTCTTCCAGCCCACGCGCTGCGCCAGCGCAACAAGGGCTGGAAGCACGACCTGCCCGATGACGAGGATGCGCTGTGGCGCTGGATCGACGGCCTGGACGATGCCAGCCGTATGGCGTTGCTGGCCCATTGCCTGTCCTTTGGGGTCAACGCGCTCTACGAGCGCATGCCCGCCTATGGCGCGGTGTCCCAGCGCAGCGTCACCGAGCGTCTCAAGCGTGCAGACCGTCTGGCATCGGCTCTCAGCTCGATCTGGTCGAGGCAGGCTGGCAGCCCACGGTCGAGAACTATCTCGGCCGGGTGACCAAGGCGCGCATCCTGCAAGCCGTGCGGGAGGCACGCGGCGACGAGACGGCAGAGCGCATCGCCCACATGAAGAAGCCCGACATGGCGCGCGAGGCCGAGCGGCTGCTCGATGGTTCGGGCTGGCTGCCCGAGGTGCTGCGCACGATAGGGCGGCCAGATGACACCCCTGCCGAAATGCGGGAAGCGGGCGAAGGCGTGGAGGCCATTGCCGCCGAGTAACCCTTATGAGGTCTGGAATTTTGAGACAGCGGCTTCCGGTGCCCGGAAGCCGCTTTTTTCATGCTGGCGCCCCGGAAAGAGGGAGAGGGCGGCTTCGCCTCTGGTGCCGAATATCCGCGTGGCATGGTTGCTCCATGCGGACGCGGGAGATACGGGACATGGCCGAGCGTCTGGCGCGCGAAACCGGTCAGCCCATCCAGAGTGCTGAGGCCGGCGAGTATGTCACAGGAACCTACCGGCAGCGCCTGACCCTTGCCTCGGGGCATTTCGCCATGATTGACGGTGGCCTCGGGTTCCAGCTTGTCCCTTGGACGCCATCGCTGGAGAAACAGATCGGGCGTCATGTCTCCGGCGTCGCACGGGAAGACGGGAGCGTGGATTGGTCGTTCGGACGCAAACGGGACATGGGCATCGCGCTTTGATGATATTCGCGGCTTTGGGAATGACCAGACCCCACTCAGAGTTAGTATCGCGAGAGCCGCGGTGATGCATGTTTGAAGCATTTTTAATGTGGTGGCGGTTCCTGGCTTTAGCAGGATCGCTGGTGGGGGCACGAATAACACAACCAGTAAGTCCTCCCAAATTGGGAGGTTTACGATCGAGTTATCGATGGTATAAATGATCCCATATTGAGGAACATCAGTGCGGTTGATTGGTCGAACAAAATTAGCGCCGTTAGCCGTTTCTGACAGTGAAACAGGTAAATGGATCGCTAATTGGATAAAAGAGCTCGAATATGCACACTGGAAACATCCATCCGATGTGTCGAGTCAATTCCCGCGCTCTTATCGCGATAGCGATAGCCGCTTCATATTTCCCCTACTGCACCGCCCAACTGGAGTAGAGGTCTTGATCGCTTTTCCTCAAGGAACAGCCCTTATAACGGCAATAAAATCTCTTGAAACCCATGATGGACGCTAAAATCATTCGCACTGAAGATCAGTATCACGCTTACCTTAAGGAGGTTGGTGATCTGATCGTACGCAGTGAAGTTCTGACGGCGGACGAACAAAACCGGATGGAGGTTTTGACTGTCCTCATCGAGTCTTATGAAAACGGGAAGTGCCCGGTAGAACCAACAGATCCGATTGATGCTATTCTTTTTCGCATGGAAGAAAGGGGCCTTAAGCGAGCGGATTTGATTCCGTATTTTGGAACTAGCAGCAGAGTGTCTGAGGTCTTAAACCGTAAGCGGCCTTTGACGGTTCAGATGATACGTGCCCTTTCCCTTGGTTTGGGCATTTCGGCTGATACTCTTGTTGGCTTAAATGAGGTGGCTCCAGTAAAAAAAGAAATCGATTGGTCCAAATTTCCAATTAAAGAATGGTAAGTCGTGGATGGATGGATCGTCTTACAAATAAAAGTATTAGTTTGGCTGAAAGTGTAATTAAAGATTACATAGCGGGTTCAGGTCTGCAGATAGGAGCTGCATCTTTCCGTCGTAGTCTTGCAGGTGACGCCACGTCGCCTACGACGGTGTACGCTTTATATGCTTGGCTTGCTCGCGTTATACAGAAAGCGCGAGTATCCAAAAATAATATGAATGCATTTGATCCTAGTAAGATTAATTCAGGTTTTTTGAGAGAGTTAGCCCAACTGAGTTGGTCAGAGCGTGGCCCCCTTTTGGCTGTCGAATATCTTCAGAACCATGGGATTGTTGTGGTTTTTGAAGGACATCTAAAAGGTACGCAAGTTGATGGGGCAGCTCTCAAAGATGTAGATGGAACGCCAATAATAGCTCTGACGCTACGATACGACAGGCTGGATAATTTTTGGTTCACATTACTTCATGAAGTGGTTCATGTTTGGAAACATTTAGATGGAGATGAAGAAGCCTTTGTTGATGATTTAAATGTTTCATCGGAAGATAGGCGTGAAGCTGAAGCCAATCGCCTCGCTGGAGAAGCCTTTATACCGCGACTTATTTGGCGGCGAAGTGATGCTTATATCTCTCCAAGTAAGGAGAGCATCAATAATCTTGCACGAGAATTGAAGATACATCCTGCGATAGTCGCAGGTAGATTAAGAAAGGATACAGGGAATTTCTCTGTATTCAGTGATATGCTGGGTAGTGGAGAGGTAAAAACATGTTCGTTTCTGAGCTTGAGGATGCTGTATAATGTCAGCTACGCACATTTCTATTCTAAAGGCTAATCAAAACGAACTCGAGGCAATCTATCATCTGGATGATAGGAGTTCGGATAAATTATCCATTCTCTTTGAGATTGATCCGCCTTCGGAAAGTGTTCGTAGCCGTAAGTATATGAAGGAGAGTGAAAATCCTACTATAACTTACTTGGACCGAAAGATTGATGAAATAGCGGATCATTGGCCTCAACGGCCGGCAATGATCGATGGATTTCGGTGGGCGCCGGATGCTCGGGCTGAGAATGGTGAGCATGTAATCCCTTATATCATTTCACGTTTGACTGCAGCGGGTAATCCTGTGACGCCAGTTATCGGATATGATCGATGGGAGAGTGCTGAGTATAGGTTGGCTCTGAAAAATATTCCTCTTTGTCAAATTAATGGGTGGTGTTTGCGTTTGGACATCACTGCCATCGAAGATTTTTCTGAACCGGAATTTTTTCAGGAAAATATAGATAGTATTATTGAAGAATTGAATATTGATCCGCGGCAGTGCTGTGTAATTTTAGATTTTGCCGACCTCTCAGCCATAGCAGATCCTGTCCCAGACATTGTCGAAAAAGCAAGCGGGATCATCAAACATCTCCAAAAAACTAACTTCTCATATTACACAGTGTGTGGCTGCTCCCTACCATCCTCTGTCGACAAGGCGGTCTCAAAACGAGATACAAGTGGATTGATCCTTCGCAAAGAGATGTTGGTTTATCAGATGCTTAGGTCTGAATTCCCAGCCGATCTTGTTAAGAGTGGAGACTACGGAGTGCGTGGTCCAACAACTACAGAACACCCTAATCCTAACATCAACGGTAAAATTCGTTACACGACGGAAATACACTTTCTTGTAATGCGTGGACACTCGATTAAGCTTGATGACGGGAAGTATGTTCAAATGCATGCTCTTGCTGAAAATGTAGTAAGTTCTGAGCACTATCTTGGAGCAGATTTTAGCTGGGGAGACAGAAACCTTTTATCTTGCAGTAAAAAAGAGAAAATAAAAGGAAAGATAAAATCGGGTAATGCCGGAACATGGATCGGATTTGATACTAACCATCATCTAACTTTCACTATTCAAGAGGTTGAAGAATTTGAGCGTAAGCTTAAAGTGCGCGAGCTTACTGAAGTCTGATTTAATACGATTATACTTTAAAATAATTTTGTGTGAGGTAAAATGACTAGTATTGTATATCTCTCTCCAAGAGAAGATATTCCGGCCAATCATCATGTGGCCGTCGTTATTCACAAAGACGAGAGAGGTGTCGAAAAAGGCTATTTTTACGACAGTAAAGAAAAGGATTTTGGTGGATCGGGTCCATTTGACTGGCTTATGAAGGAAGTTCTCGATCGTGCGACACGGTATGCTACAGAGCGAGGAATTTCGACTGTTGTGGTTCGTGCCAAACGGGACTGATTGCACGACTGCCTTGTCACTTTCCTGGTGACGATGCTCAATGTTGATTGCACTAGGAAAATACATACCCTTGTCAGACCGAGGTTGTGCTAACCTAGCGCCGAAGATTTGGTGATCTAATGGAGATCGTGATGTCCGGACACAAGACGCAGGAACGGCAGCATTATGCATGGGCCAGCTTTGAGGCGATCCGCGTTGCTGGCGAGCGGGCGCGGGAAGTCCGGGCAGCCAATGGTGAGATTATGACCTATGTCCTGAAGGGATGGGTTGTGCGCGAATTCCCCGGCGGTCGGGTTGAACGTCTTGCACCGCTGGAAGAGTTCCGCGACGAAGATTTTCCCTATCCAGCGTGACACGATTACTGATTTACGCAGGACCGAACGGCTCTGGAAAAAGCAGTCTGCGGGTTGGCACAAGCGCTGACATTGAGCCAGTCGACGTCGTCATTGACCCCGACCAGATAGCGCGGGGGATCAATCCGGCTAGCCCGCGCGATGCCGACCGGGAGGCCGGGCGAAGAGCCATCGAGATATTCAATGCATCTCTGGCAACCGGAAAATCGATTTCTCTCGAAACGACATTATCCGGCCACTCCATAATCCGTCGCATCACGGCGGCCCGGATGGCCGGATATCATGTTGAGCTGAGATATATTGCTCTGGCGTCGGTTGAAATGAATGTACAGCGCGTCAGGGCCCGCGCTGCGGGTGGTGGGCATTTTATTGAACCTGAAGCCATTCGCAGACGATATATTGGCAGCCTCGTCAATCTTCCGACTGTTATTGGCCTGTCTGACCGTGTTGTCATCTCTGATAATTCAGGCGTTATGCCCGAGCCTGTGCTTGAAATCGAGAATGGTCAGATTGTGCGTCGAGGCATGACTATGCCTGCGTGGCTGGTCAGCACATGTCCGGATCTCTGCTGTTAGTGCGTTTTGTCGCCAAGACCAAAGACGCTGTTGTAATGGGCTCTGGTAACGCTTGCGCTGACAATTTTACGCCCCTTTGCGGCGGACTGCGCAGGCAGGGCAGAAAACATTGAATCCAGGTATCTGTCTTCGTTTCCTTTCCTCCATGGGATTGTATGGAGGAAAGCACTATGTCCGGATCTCGGATTTTATGGGGGCAGGTGAGCGTCGTCCTGCTCATGATCATCATATCATGGTGGATGGCGACGCAATGGGTGGCGTGGAAACTGGGCTTTCAGCCCCAGCTTGGTCCGCCTTGGTTCACGCTTGCGCATCATTGGCCCGTCTACTGGCCCCCCATGATTTTCTGGTGGTGGTACTCCTATGATGCGCATGCCCCGGATGTCTTCGAACGGGGCGGTTGGATTGCGGGCTGTGGCGGTGTGCTGGCATTGGCGTCCGCAATCGCACTGTCTGTCCGTCGTGCTCGTGAGGCAAGACGCGCGGCGACCTACGGAAGTGCGCGCTGGGCCAGTCGAGAGGAATTGCAGCAATCCGGACTACTCGATCCTGATGGTGTCATTCTTGGGCAGTATGGGCGGGATTATCTCCGCCATAACGGTCCCGAGCATGTCCTCTGTTTTGCGCCGACCCGATCCGGCAAAGGAGTGGGGCTTGTCATTCCAACCCTTCTGACCTGGCCCGGATCAACCATCGTCCATGATATCAAGGGAGAAAACTGGCAGATTACGGCGGGTTTTCGTGCCCGCTTTAGCCGGGTCATTCTGTTCGACCCAACCAACCCGGCTTCTGATCCCTACAACCCGCTGCTTGAAATACGCCAGGGGGAGTGGGAGGTGCGCGATGCCCAGAATGTCGCGGACGTGCTTGTCGATCCTGAAGGATCGCTTGAACGCCGGAACCATTGGGAGAAAACATCACACTCTCTGCTGGTGGGCGCTATCCTGCATGTTCTGTACGCCGAGAAAGACAAGACGCTCTACGGTGTTGCCAACCTGCTTTCCGATCCGAAACGCTCGATTGAAGCCACGCTTGCTGCGATGATGCAGACGAAGCATCTGGCAAGGATGGCCCGCATCCGGTGGTTGCATCCGCCGCCCGTGAACTGCTGAACAAATCTCCCAACGAACGGTCTGGCGTGCTCTCCACCGCCATGTCGTTTCTAGGCCTGTATCGCGATCCGGTCGTCGCGAGAGTTACCTCGCGTTGTGACTGGCGGATTGCGGATATTGTCAAAGGGCGTCGTCCCACCACGCTTTATCTCAGCGTGTCACCCTCGGATATCAGTCGCACCAAACCGCTGATCCGTCTGATGCTGAACCAGATAGGGCGCAGGCTGACGGAGGATCTGAACGCACATAAGCACAATCATTGCCTGCTGATGATGCTGGATGAATTTCCCGCACTCGGACGGCTCGACTTCTTTGAAAGCGCTCTGGCGTTCATGGGAGCTACGGTATCAAGGCTTTTCTGATCGCCCAAAGTCTCAATCAGATTGAGAAAGCCTACGGTCAGAACAACTGGATCCTCGATAACTGCCATGTGCGGGTCAGCTTCGCTACCAATGATGAACGGACCGCCAAACGGGTTTCGGATGCGCTGGGGACCGCCACCGAAATCCGGCCGCAGAAAAACTATGCCGGGCATCGCCTGTCACCCTGGCTGGGGTATCTGATGGTCTCGCGTCAGGAAAGTGCGGGCCCGCTCCTGACGCCCGGTGAAATCATGCAGCTTCCACCAGCCGATGAAATTGTCATGGCAACCGGCACCCCGCCTGTTCGGGCCGAGAAGGCACGCTATTACGCTGATACGCGCTTCAAGGAACGATTGCTTCCACCGCCCAAGTCGGGCGAGGCAAAGGCGTCAACACCAACGCATCCAGATGACTGGACCTTACGCCCCTTGCCGGAAACAGCCGGACAGGGCCGACTTTTGAAGGCACGTCTGAGGTTGAAC
>NZ_BAIO01000097.1 GCF_000613305.1 Komagataeibacter kakiaceti JCM 25156 | reverse complement strand
CGAGCGCTACCGCTGCGCATCAGCCCGACTGGCGCCCTGCCCGATGGCGCGCTGGAGCAGTTGGGGCACGCCGATGCGATCATTTACGGCACGCCGACCTACATGGGCGGCCCGGCATGGCAGTTCAAGAAATTCGCCGAGGCCACGGCCCGTATCTGGCTGGCGGAAGGGTGGAAGGACAAGATCGCGGCGGGGTTCACCAACTCGGCTTCCGTCAATGGGGATAAGGCCATGACCCTTGCCTATTTATGGACCCTGTCACAGCAGCACGGGCAGATATGGGTGGGCACCGGCCTGCTGCCCGCCAATACCAAGGCCAATGGCCCGGCGGATGTGAACTGGTCGGGCGGGTCGGTGGGCGTCATGGCCATTTCCCCTTCCGATGCCTCGACCGAGGAAGCGCCGCGTGAGGGCGATCTTGAAACCGGCCGCCTGCTCGGCCTGCGCGTGGCCCGGATCGCATCGCGCCTGCGCGTGGGGTAGCCGCGCGCGCAGACACCCCAGCCATGGGGACTGGTCTCTGGTTAAGGGCCTGCCTGTCCGATATGGAGGGGAGGGCATTTCAATCAGGGCGGTCAGGGCGTGTTTCTGCGGCAGTTGACATATCTCATAGCACTGGATCGTTACCGGCATTTTTCCCGCGCGGCGGAAAGCTGCGGCGTGTCCCAGCCCGCGCTTTCGGCGGCGATACGCCAGATGGAAGCGGAACTGGGCATTACCATCATCCGGCGTACGCGCCGGTTCAACGGCCTGACGGATGAAGGCAGGCGTGTTCTCGAGTGGGCGCGCCAGACGCTGGCGGCGCTTGACGGGCTGCGGCAGGAAGCCGCCTTCGCGCAGGAAATCGCGGGCGGCACGCTGTCCATCGGTCTCATGCCACCCGCGATGCAGACCATTCCGCTGCTGCTTGAAAGTTTTCGTACGGCGGTGCCCGGCCTGCACCTGCAGGTGCGCATGGGTTCCAGCGCCGACACCATTCACCGCCTGCGCCAGCAGCAGCTCGATCTCGGTCTGGTCTATCTGGACCAGATACCCGATGACAGCCCCTTTGACACGTTACCGCTCTATACCGAGCAGCACGTCCTCGTCGCGGTCGAGCCGCTGATCCTGCCGCCGGGACGGCAGGACTGGACCACGCTGGCCGATCTGCCGCTGTGCCTGCTGGAGCCGGAAATGCGCTCGCGCCAGATTGTCGATGCCGCCTTTCGCGGGGCGGGGGTCATGCCTGGCGTGGTGCTGGAAACCAATTCGCTGGAAGTGCTGTATGGCGAACTGCTGGCCGGGCGTCTGGCCAGCATCCTGCCGGTCGCAGCGCTGCCGACCCATACCGGGCACGCCCACCTGCAGGTGCGCCCGCTTGGCCCGTGCACGGCGCCCGAAGTGGGGCTGGTGCGGCTTACGGCCTCACTCCCCACGGCGCTGTCAACACGCATATGGAACACGGCCATGGGCCTGCACATGCGCGATGTGTTCACCATTGGCTGAGAGGCTGTCTGGAAAAAAAGCTTCATCCGGAGTGCGCGCCTATGGCGGGCTGTCGGGGGATCTGTTTCTGAACGCCTGGCGTTCATGTTGCCGGAAGGCGGACCAGTCACGCTGATAGCGGTCGGGTGACAGGGATTCGCGCGCGTTCATATCCGGGGGAATGGCGGAACTGTTTTCCCATGGCCAGGATGGGGCCGTGGGGGTGCTGCCAACGGGCAGGGGCGCAAAATGCGGAATGATGGGAGAGAAGGTTGGTGCGGGGGGAATGACCACGCTGCCGTTCCAGCCGCCGGGGGTCTGCGCCCCGGCCGGAACATGCGGGAGGCAGAGCAGGATCAACGCGAGAAACGGGCGCATGCCCCTATGGCGCGGCCTGTCTGGCATGGGACCATCGGGTAGGGGAAAGGAAGCTGGTTCCAGAAACAAAAACGGCAGGAACCGGAGTTCCTGCCGAAATCATCAGCCAATCCGGAGATTGACCGCAGAAGACTTGCCGTTACGGCCTCTTTCGAGATCATACGTCACGGCCTGCCCTTCGGACAGGGTCTGCTGGCCAGCCTGCTCGACTGCGGAGATGTGGACGAAAGCATCGGCGCTTCCGTCTTCAGGCTGGATAAATCCAAAGCCCTTCTGGGCGTTGAACCATTTAACTGTTCCTGCGGCCATATCTGGCCTCCTTGAATAACCGGCACCCCACACGAACATGCGTGGGATCAAGACTTTTCGTTTTATCGGGGATGCCAGAAGGCCGCGTGAAGAGGCTGCTTTGAAATCTTGTCCGTAGCTGAAAAGTCCAGCCGTGGGAGCCTTTCTATACACATTGAACGCAAATAGCACGTAAAATATCGGGAAAGGCCGAAATATTTCCTTTCGGGTACCAGATAAACCGTTACAGCACGCACCATTGCCGCATGAGGTTATGGTAAATATTGGTCAGTGACAGCACGGCGGGATCGAAATCTCCCAGCCGTTCCCGCAGGCTCATGACCTGCATGTCCAGATCGAACATGATCTGCCTGCGGCTTTCCTCCGCTATCATGGACTGCGACCAGAAAAAGGCCGCCAGACGGCTCCCGCGCGTGACCGGGCTTACGCTGTGCAGCGCCGTGGTGGGGTACAGCACCATGTCGCCCGCGGGCAGCCGGATGGCCTGTTCGTTGCCGTTCGTGTGGATGGTCAGTTCCCCGCCTTCATATTCATCGGGGTCGGTGAAGAACAGGGTGGAGGAGACATCGGTGCGGATGCGGGTGTGAACACCTGCGGCGAGGATGCCGCGAATGGCGTTGTCCACATGCGCGCCAAAGCTCATGCCGTTTTCATAGCGGTTGAACAGGGGCGGGCTGACCCGGTATGGCAGCACCGCGCTGTTGAACAGGGTATTGCGCCCCAACGCGCGCAGCACCAGTTCGCCCAGTGTCCGGCAGGCTTCCGAATCACGGGGCAGTTGCAGGTTGTTCTTGCTTTTGGCCGACTGCTCCCCCGCCGTCTCGCGGCCATCGGTCCATTCCGCGCTTTTCAGGATGGCGCGGCAATGACTGAGTTCATCGGCGGTAAGCAGGGCGGGAATATGCAGCAGCATGGAAAATGGCCTTGGCTGGCGTGGGGTGGCGGGATCAGTACTGTGCCGAGACGTTGAACAGGAACGACCGCCCGATGGAAGGTGTGACCCGGTTGGAGAACAGGCTGCCATAATTCAGCCGGTTATCAAGGTTATAGGCGTTCATGGCCACTTTCCAGTTGTTGTTGAAATGGTGGGCGACCATCGCGTCGAATTCCACCGTGGCGGGCACGCGCGCGGTATTGGCCTGATCCAGCCATACACCCTGCCGCCATGTTATGCCGCCGCCTATGGTCATGTTCCATGGCTGGCGCGGCGCGATTTCGTAGCTGGTCCACGCGGTGGCCTGATTATGGGGCACGTACTGGATCTGGCCGCCCTGCTTGGATGTGCTGGAACCCGCCCTGGTAATGGTCGGGTCATACAGCGCATAGGTGCCGTAGAACATCCAGTTGCGCAGCAGCGTGCCCGATGCGCTGAGTTCAAGCCCCTGGTTGCGTTCCTGGTCGCTGGTGGCGCTGATGTCGCCCGTGGTGGGGTCGGTCTGCACCGCGTTGCCCTTTTCCAGCCGGAACAGCGCGGCGGTAAAGCCGACGCGATCGTGAAACGCGCTGTATTTCGCCCCGACTTCGTACAGCGAACTGCGCTCTGGCCCGGCGCTCTGGTTCGTGCGGTTCATGGGTTCGGAGCTGTTGGTTACGTACATGCTCAGCGGCGTCGTGGACTGGGACCAGTTGAAATACACCATGAGGTTGCTGCGCGGGGTGTACATGATGCTGACGGAGGGGTTGATGGTCGTCTCGTTCTGTCCGTAATGCACATCGGGCGTGGCGGTGCTGCCGCCGGTGGCGCTGTAATGGCTGTTCCAGTTATCCCAGCGGAAACCGGCCTTTACCGACAGGTAATCGGTCAGCCACACCTGGTCCGACAGGAAGAACCCGACATCCAGCGCATCGCTGTCCTTGAAGCACTTGCGGCCCACGCCATTGCCGATATTGACCAGACGGTCCGGGTACTGGCTGCAGTTCCCCAGTGTCAGGCCCGGCACGTAGGGCGAGGGATCAAGCAGGCTGGTGCTGGGGCGGTTGCTGCCATAGGCGTAATTCTGGCGGTGGTCGGTGACGTATTCGATGTCGAAACCACCGATGATTTCATGGCGGAAACGCCCTGTTTTGAGATGGGCGATGCCCGAGAACACGTCCTGAATGGACCAGTCGCTCTGCCTGTAGGGTTCCGGGCCGCCCACGCCGCCATTGCGCGCCACCTGCGCGCTGGCCGGATCGGTGGAGAAGAAGTCCGACTGGCAGGTGGCGGACGGGGCCGAGCCGTTGATGACATTGTTGTTATAGGCCGCCGTACCCGGCGTCATGTTGGAGCATGCTTCCTGCGAGGCGGAGAAATACCGGTGATAGATCCCGCCGCGCATGTCGTTGTACAATGTCAGGATGGGGCTGACCTTCGCCGTCAGTCGTCCGGTAATCATGTCATCGCTGGTGTTGTCCTGGTCATAGGTGGTGCCGTACCAGTTGGTGCGCCTGACGCCGTATTCCGTAACCGGCCGACCGATGGCGGAACCCGGGGCATAGACGACCGGCACGCCGTAATCCGGAATGCGGTTGTCGTTCTGGTGGAAATATTCCAGAACGAACGAGACCTTCCTGCCCAGCCCGAACGCAAGCGATGGCGCGATGCCCCAGCGGTGGGAATAGATGCGGTCACGCCCCACCACATCGTTTTCATTGCCCATGCCCGACAGGCGGAAGGCGATGGTGTCGGTAAGCTGCTGGTTCACATCCAGCGTGCCGCGATAGTACGACCCGCTGCCGCCCGAAAAGCTGGCCTGGTAGCTGTTGCCAAGATGAGGGGTCTTGGTCACGATATTGATCGCGCCGCCCGTGGTGCCGTTACCGAAAACTTCCGATGATGGCCCCTTGATGACCGAAACATGGTCGTAATCGAAGCTGTCACGGGTATAGACGCCAAAATCGCGCAATCCGTTTTCATAAATGTCATTCTGGGCCGCGAAGCCACGGATCAGGAACTGGTCGCCCGCCATGCCACCTTCGCCTTCGCCCACCGATGCGGTGATGCCGGGCACGTTCTTCAGCGCTTCATCGAGGGATTTGACATTCTGCTGCTGCATCAGCACCTGCGGCACCACGTTCACGTTCTGGGGCGTGTGCATGGCGTCCTGTGGCATGCGGCTCAGGCCGATGGATTCATGCAGCACGTTCATGGGGGACGCGGTGACGTGGGTCACGTCATGCGAATGGTCCGAATCATGATCGGACAGGCTGGCGGTATCGTTCTCCTGCGGCGTGATTTCCTGGCCGGACTGGGAAACGGTGGATGATGAATCCTGCGCCGCATGTGCCCCGGATGTGACGCAGGCCAGCGCCATGCTGGCGGTCAAAAGCGAAAATGGCCTGAGTTTGTGGCGAATGGTTTTTTCTGACATCGTTGCAACAGCCTCTCAATTGCATCGAATGTCTAAAATTTATGATAATCATTCGCAATATGGGCGAGGCGGTTCTGTGTGTTGCTGTAACTTAAATGCAACAAATTCTCATTCGCACAGTCTCCCGTACATAAAAAAGCCGCCCCGCATCGTGAAAACGCGGGGCGGCCGGAACGCAGGGGGGAAGGGGTCAGAGATTGGCGATCAGCTTCAGCCCGACCAGCGCCGCATCGGGAATATGCCGGGTTTCACCGGGATGGATCATGTATTCGAATTCAGGCTGCACCAGTATGCCGGGTGTGGCGTCAATGGCGTAATAGGCTTCTATGATGTGGGAGTTCGTCTGTGGCCCGCGCACGGACGTGCCCAGCGAGTACCCGGCGTCATAGCGCAGGATCTGCGGCGGCCTTGCGGTCACTGACATGATACCACGAATACATGATGCCCAGCCGGTCGGTCACGCGCGATGGAATCACCCCGGCGAAGGACAGCCCCCCATAGGCTGATCCGAGATGGAGGTGACATGCGGGGTGTTGTGGATATAGCCCGCCATCAGGTATCCGCCCGCCATCTGGTTACGTCCGCCCCGGCGGTAGACCATCTGGTCCCCTTCGAACCAGAACATGTCCATGGGCGCGGAGCGCTGGCGCCCGGCGGCGGGCACAAGGGCGGCGGGCAGGCCGATGCCGATCTCGTCGGGGTAGCGTGTCGTGTCATGCGCGTAGCCCACCACGTAATGCCCCGGCAGGCGGTTACGGGTCAGGAAGGGCTGCCACGTAAACTCGATGGGCAGCATGAGGCCGGTCGCCTTTTCACTGCCCCATGCCCAGCCGCTGGGGTTGTCTGACAGCGCGTTGACGGAATAGGCCCCGAACTGGATGGCCGTATCGCGCGTCGGGCGCATGCGGATGCGGCTGCCCCACGTCGCTTTCGGGTACACGCTGAAACCGGGGTCCAGCTTCAGCGCCACGGGCGCCGAACAGGTGACCATGAACGAACACAGCAGCGGTGACGTGGCGAAGACATGCGTCAGCGCCATGCGGCCGAAGGTGATGTCCATCTGGTTATTCAGCAGTTTCTTTTCCGCATAGAAATCCACCAGATGCGCGACCACATTGCCCGACAGGCCATAAACTTCCTGCAGGTTGACATAATATTCCCCCACCCGGTCGTGGCTGACCGCGTGGCCCGCGCGTTCCATCACCAGCGTATGGACCGACCAGCCGGTTATGCCCGCCATTTTTTCAAGGTCGAAGTTCACCTGCGCCGTCAGTTCGTGCACATAGCTCATGCCGCGTTCCACGCCGCCATTGATCACGCCCATGGCTTCGCCCTTGTAGGTGAAGGCGAAGCTTACCCCGTGGTCGAGCAGCGTCTTGCGCAGCGGATTGAGCTGCGGGACCAGATGGCCGCTTCCCGCCGTGGGCACGTAGTACGGATCCTCCAGGTCACTGTCATGCAGGGCGTCGATCCAGGCGGGCAGCAGGGCGGACGGCCCTTCATGCGCGCTGAGCGCGTCGAGCTCGATCTTGTGGAACGACCTGTTGTCACCGGGGCTGCTGACCGGGGCGATGCTCTGGGTCGCCAGACCGGCGGACGGATAAAGCGGCACCCCGCTTGGC
>NZ_BAIO01000098.1 GCF_000613305.1 Komagataeibacter kakiaceti JCM 25156 | reverse complement strand
AGCTTTCCGCCATGCGCGACAAATGGATGCGCGCCGAGGCGGAAATGCAGAACGTCCGCAACCGCGCCAAGCGCGAGGTGGAGGACGCCCGGCAGTACGCCGTGCAGAAATTCGCCAAGGACGTGGTCGAGGCGGCCGAGAACCTCAAGCGCGCGCTGGCCAGCCTGCCCCAGGCAACCGAGGGCGAGGACAGCATCCTGACCCGCATGCGCGAGGGGATCGAAAGCACCGAACGGTCCTTCATGGGAATCCTTGAACGCAATGGCATCTGCGCGGTGGACGCGAAGGGCAAGCCCTTTGACGCCAACCTGCACCAGGCCATGGCGGAACAGCCCAGCGACGAACACGCCGCGGGCACCGTGATGGAGTCCTGGACACCGGCGTGGACCCTGCACGGGCGGCTGCTCAAGCCGGCCATGGTCGTGGTGTCGAAAGGTCCGGCGCAGGCGGGATGAAATCCTTGTCCGCGCGTCTCTTCCTCCCCTTGAAAGGTGCGTGCGGGTTGCCTACATCGGATATAACACCGGCGTGGGAATGGATGTGGAACAGACAGTCCACCGCCGCCGGACGATATGAAAGAAAGGGTCTGTCCCGATGCTTCGGGTCCGGACAGGCCGCTGAAAAGGAGAGTATCTGAATGAGCAAGGTTATCGGTATCGACCTTGGTACGACCAATTCCTGCGTTGCCGTGCGTGAAGGCGACGAGACGCGGGTTATCGAGAACAGCGAAGGCGCGCGCACGACCCCGTCCATGGTCGCCTTTACCGACAGCGGCGAAATGCTGGTCGGTCAGGCCGCGAAGCGTCAGGCCGTCACCAACCCGTCCAACACGCTGTATGCGGTCAAGCGCCTGATCGGGCGCCGTTATGATGACCCGACCGTGGCCAAGGACAAGGAGCTGGTGCCCTACGAAATCGTAAAGGGCGACAACGGCGACGCATGGGTCGAGGCGCAGGGCAAGAAATACGCCCCGGCGCAGATTTCCGCCTTCATTCTGGGCAAGATGAAGGAAACGGCCGAAGCCTATCTGGGCGAGACGGTCCAGCAGGCGGTCATCACCGTTCCGGCCTACTTCAACGACGCCCAGCGTCAGGCCACGAAGGACGCGGGCCGTATCGCCGGTCTGGAAGTGCTGCGTATCATCAACGAGCCGACGGCGGCGGCGCTGGCCTATGGCCTGCAGAAGAAGAACAGCGGCACCATCGCGGTCTATGACCTTGGTGGCGGCACGTTCGACGTCTCGGTGCTCGAGATTTCCGATGGCGTGATCGAGGTGAAGTCCACCAACGGTGACACCTTCCTCGGCGGTGAGGATTTTGACGCCCGCATCATCAGCTACCTGGCCGATGAGTTCAAGCGTGACCAGGGCATCGACCTGCGTCAGGACAAGCTGGCCCTGCAGCGCCTGAAGGAAGCGGCGGAAAAGGCGAAGATCGAGCTTTCGTCCTCCAAGGAGACCGAGATCAACCTGCCGTTCATCACGGCGGACGCGTCCGGCCCGAAGCATCTGGTGCTGAAGCTGACCCGCGCCAAGCTGGAAAGCCTGGTGGATGACCTGATCCAGCGCACGCTCGAACCCTGCCGCGCCGCGATGAAGGATGCGGCCGTGTCCGCGGCCGAGATCGATGAGGTCATCCTCGTCGGCGGCATGACGCGCATGCCCAAGGTGATCGAGGCGGTCAAGCAGTTCTTCGGCAAGGATCCCGCCCGCAACGTGAACCCGGATGAAGTCGTGGCCATTGGCGCCGCGGTGCAGGGCGCGGTGCTTCAGGGTGACGTGAAGGACGTGCTGCTGCTGGACGTGACCCCGCTGTCACTGGGTATCGAGACGCTGGGTGGCGTGTTCACCCGCCTGATCGACCGCAACACGACCATCCCGACCAAGAAGAGCCAGACCTTCTCCACGGCGGAAGACAACCAGAGCGCCGTGACCATCAAGGTCTATCAGGGCGAACGTGAGATGGCGGCCGATAACAAGCTGCTGGGCAACTTCGACCTGACCGGCATCGCGCCCGCGCCGCGTGGCGTGCCGCAGATCGAGGTGACCTTCGATATCGACGCCAACGGCATCGTGTCCGTCTCGGCCAAGGACAAGGCGACCGGCAAGGAGCAGCAGATCAAGATCCAGGCTTCGGGTGGTCTGTCCGAGTCCGAGATCGAGAAGATGGTGAAGGACGCCGAGGCCAACGCCACGGCTGACAAGGCCAAGAAGGAGCAGGTCGAGGCCCGCAACCAGGCGGAAGGTCTGACCCATCAGGTCGAGAAGTCCCTGAGCGAAGCGGGCGACAAGGTGCCGGCGGCTGACAGGACCGAAGCGGAAGAGGCGATTGCCGAAGTTCGCAAGGCGCTGGAAGGTGCCGACAGCGAAGCCCTGAAGAAGGCGACCGATCGCCTGACGCAGGCCGCCATGAAGGTTGGTGAAGCCGTCTACAAGGCAGGCGGTGAGGCCGAGGCGGCAGCCGGTGCGGCGCCGGGCGGCGCGCCGAAGGACGAGAAAGTGGTCGACGCCGACTTCGAGGACGTGGACGACTCCAAGAAAGCCTGATCATCGACGCCACGCGCGTCATACAGGCTCCGGAATTGCGGGTGCGGGCTTCTGGTCCGCGCCCCCTTTCTCCAGGATGCGCCCGTGCTTCTGTGAAGACGGGCGCTTTTCATATTCCGCATAACGACAAGATCTGGAACGCGGGAACCACGCTGCGACATGTCAGCCAGCCGCGTTTGCTAGAGGACCCACATGGCCACCAAGATAGATTATTACGCAGTTCTTGAGATTTCGCGCGATGCCAGTGGTGACGAGATCAAGCGGGCGTATCGCAAGCTGGCCATGAAATATCATCCCGACCGCAACCAGGGTGATGACGAAGCGGAAAGCAAGTTCAAGGAAATCAACGAAGCCTATGACGTCCTGAAGGACGAGCAGAAGCGCGCCGCCTATGATCGCTTCGGCCATGCGGCGTTCGAGGGCGGTGGCCCCGGCGCGGGCGGGTTCGATTTTGGCGGCGGTGGCCTGGGTGACATCTTCGAACAGATGTTCGGGGACATGATGGGCGGCCGCCGGGGCGGCGGGGGGCGTCGTGCGGGCGCGGACCTTCAGGTGCAGGTGACCATCACCTTCGCCGAGGCGTTTACCGGCGTCAAAAAGAAGATCACCGTTCCCACCCGCGTCATATGCGAAAGCTGTGACGGCACCGGCTCCGCCGACAAGGACCAGCAGCCTGAAACCTGCCCGTCCTGCCACGGCGCGGGCAAGGTGCGCGCGCAGCAGGGCTTCTTCTTTGTCGAACGTCCCTGCCCCACCTGCCATGGGTCGGGCCACCTGATCCGCAATCCGTGCAAGGAATGCCAGGGCACGGGCACGGTGGAAAAGAACCGCAGCATCGAGGTCGCGATTCCCGCCGGGGTCGAGGACGGCACGCGTATCCGCATTTCCGGCGCGGGCGAAGCGGGGGGCAAGGGCGTTCCGGCGGGTGACCTGTACGTGCATGTCGCCGTTGAGCCGCACCCGATCTTCCAGCGTGATGGCGCGAATGTCTATTGCCGGGTGCCGGTGCGCATGGGGCAGGCCGCCCTTGGCACGGAAATCGAGGTGCCGGTCGTGGATGGCTCCCGCACCAAGGTGAAGATTCCGGCCGGAACCCAGACGGGCGAACAGTTCCGCCTGCGGGGCAAGGGCTTCTCCGTCCTGCGCTCATCCGCACGGGGTGACATGTATATCCAGGTGGTGGTGGAAACGCCGCGGCACCTGAGCAAACAGCAACGTGAACTGCTGGAGGAATTTGAGGGCGATGCGGCGGATCACGCCAAGGGCAGCCCTGAAAGCACGGGATTTTTCAGCAAGGTGAAAGACTTTTTTGAAGGCAAGCTGTGACCCCGTCCCGCTGGCCTTGGCTGGCATGACGGAGCGGCAGTTGAAATTGCCGATTATTCAGGTGTAGGTTCGGCTCACTATTCATGGTGAATCCCCCCCAACACGCACCATGAGTAGAGTCAGGCGGCGCGATCCCCCGGTCGCGCCGCCATTTCTATGTCTGGACTGGTGGAGAAAGCTCAATGAACGCGCAGCCATTGCGTATCGGGATCGCGGGCCTGAACGGGCGCGTGGGTCGCCTTCTGGCCGAGGAAGTGCCGGCGGCCGGCGCAGTGCTCAGCGGTGGCACAACGCGCGATGGCAGCCCCGTTGCCGGTCTGGATTGTCCCGTTTACGCGGATATCGCGGCACTTGCCCGTAATTGCGATGTGATCATTGATTTCACCCATGCTGATACGATTGTGAACCATGCCGGTGCGATGCGTGAGACCGGCACGGCATGGGTGCTGGGCACGACCGGCCTGTCCGCCGCGCAGCAGCAGGCGGTGGACGCGGCGGCCCGGACGGTTCCCGTGGTGCAGGCCGCCAATTTCTCGGCCGGGGTGACGCTGGTCACGCGGCTTGCGCGCCAGATGGGGGCGGCCCTGCCCGGCAGCGACTATGACGCCGAGATACTGGAAATGCACCACCGGCAGAAGGTGGACGCGCCATCGGGCACCGCGCTGGCCATGGGGCGCGCGGTGGCCGAGGGGCGGGGCATAAAGCTGGAAGACCATATGGAAAGCGGCCGGGACGGGCATACCGGCCCCCGCGCGGATGGCGCGATCGGCTTCGCCGCCCTGCGGGGCGGGCAGATCGTGGGGGAACATTCGGTCATCTTCACCTCCGGCCATGAACAGATCATCCTGACCCACCGTTCGTTTGACCGCAGGGTCTATGCGACCGGCGCGGTGCGGGCGGCCGGATGGCTGCGCGGGCGCGCGGCGGGCCTCTACACCATGGATAACGTGCTGGGGCTTGATCCCGTCACCGGGTGAACCGGCGCACCCATATGTAAGGCGGGATGGTGGTATCCATGGAAATGGCTTGACGCTGGTTTCCGTTTCCGCCAAACGCATGCGATCGTAGGTCAGGCTCCATCGGCGTTGCTTATCCTACTCTACACGAGGCAGACAGGACCATCATGCGTAATAAAGGCGATTTTCTGTTCACATCGGAATCAGTATCCGAAGGGCATCCTGACAAGGTCGCCGACCGGATCAGTGATACCGTTCTTGACGCATTTCTGGCGGCGGATGGTGAATCGCGCGTTGCGTGTGAAACGATGGTCACCACCAATCGGATCATTCTGGCCGGTGAGGTGCGTGGCCCCTCCTCCGTCACGCCGGAGCTGCTGATCCAGGGCGCGCGCGACGCGGTAAAGGACATCGGCTACGATCAGGCCGGTTTCTCATGGCGCAACGCGGAAGTCGAATATTACCTGCACGCGCAGTCCGCCGATATCGCGGTGGGCGTGGACAGCGCGGGTGAGAAGGACGAAGGCGCCGGCGACCAGGGCATCATGTTCGGTTTCGCCACGCGTGAGACCGAAAGCCTGATGCCCGCGCCGCTGTTTTACGCGCATGAAATCCTCCATCGCGTGCGTGACCTGCGCAAGGCGGGCGATCCGCGCGCCGCGGCCCTCCAGCCGGATGCGAAAAGCCAGGTCACCCTGCGTTATGTCGATGGCAAGCCCGTCGGCGCCACCTCGGTCGTGATTTCCACCCAGCATGTCGAAGGCGCCAGCCAGGCGACCATCCGTGAGGAACTGGGCAGCATCGTGCGTGATGTCCTGCCGCAGGGCTGGATGTGCCCGGAAGAAGAATTCTACGTCAACCCGACCGGCGTGTTCGTGATCGGTGGCCCGGATGGTGACTGCGGCCTGACGGGGCGCAAGATCATCGTAGACACCTACGGCGGCGCGGCCCCGCATGGCGGCGGCGCGTTCTCCGGCAAGGATCCGACGAAGGTTGACCGTTCGGCTGCCTATGCCTGCCGCTACCTGGCCAAGAACGTCGTGGCCGCCGGTCTGGCGGACCGCTGCACGCTGCAGATCTCCTACGCCATTGGCGTGTCCCATCCGCTGTCGGTCTATGTTGACCTTGACGGCACGGGCAAGGACGTGGACGAGGCGAAGCTGGGCCGCGTGCTGCGTGAGGTCATGGATCTTTCCCCCCGTGGCATCCGCAAGCACCTGCGCATGAACCGTCCGATCTATACCCAGACCTCCGCCTATGGCCACTTTGGCCGTACGCCGGATGCGGCGAAGGACGATTTCACGTGGGAGCAGACCGATCTGGTCGATGCCCTGCGTGGCGCCTTCAACCGCTAGGATCATATCGGGATAAAGGGCGGGGAATCATTTTCCCGCCCGATCCGGCCCCTGTGGGCCGGAGCTATCGGGGGCCTGCCATGACTGCTTGCAAAAGCTGGTCGCGGCGGCCCCCGTTGCGTTCCATCATGGCCCCGGCAGGGGTAATCATGCCATGCGGGCTGTCCGCCATGGCAGCAGGAGCAGGATTTTCGGACATATGACGGCCTCCGTGGATGTAAAGGCATCTCCAGACCGGCTTTACGGGCGGCAGCGCGGCCATCCGCTGCGCGCGCGCCAGCAGCGGCTTCTGGACCAGACACTGCCACGGCTGCGTTTTGCGCAATCCGCCATCGCGGACCCGGCGGCGGGTTTTGGCCGCGCGCCACGCGAGATCTGGCTGGAAGTCGGTTTCGGGGGCGGTGAACATTCACTGGCCCAGCATGCGGCCAACCCCGAGGTGGGGTACATCGCGTGCGAGGTGTTCGATAACGGGCTGTGTTCCCTGCTGTCGCGCGTGGTGCCCGAAGGGGGCGAGGAAACCGCCCCGGTGCCCGACCTGCTGCGGATATGGGATGAGGATGCGCGCATCCTGTTGCAGCGCCTGCCCGATGCGTCCATTGACCGCATGTTCCTCATGTTTCCCGATCCGTGGCCCAAGTCGCGGCATGCGAAGCGACGCTTCATCCACCCCGAAACGGTCAGGATGGCCGCGCGTATCCTCCGCCCCGGGGCCATCTGGCGCGTGGCGAGCGACGACCCGACCTATCAGGCATGGGTGGAGGAAGTGATGGGCGCGCAGGATCTGTTCGAAACGGCTCCGCCCGCGCGTATCCGCCCCGAAGGCTGGCCGCCCACCCGTTACGAGGCCAAGGCGCTGAAGGCCGGGCGGCAACCGCTGTACTGGACGTTCGTGCGCCGCTGATCAGGACAGGGCCGTGCCG
>NZ_BAIO01000099.1 GCF_000613305.1 Komagataeibacter kakiaceti JCM 25156 | reverse complement strand
GGCCAGCACACCGCCCGAGCCCGCGATCCAGGCGCCCCGCGCGAACACCGCTGGTGCGTAGGCGTCGAACTCGTACCACCACCAGAAAAAAAGCGGTGGCGCATAGACCGGCCAACGATGCAGAACCGTGAACCACGGTCGGCCGAGTTCCGGCTGGAACGCCAGTTCCCAGGCAGTCCATTGTGTCGCCGTCCACCAGGACAGCACGATCATGGACAGAACCACGAGCGCCTGCCCCCACTGGATACGTGTTCCCGGCTGATCCATCGAGTCCTCCCCGCGTCATGAAAGACAGCGAAGAACCGGGGTTTTCCGGGAATCAAGCGTCCTGTGTCACCTGTCGTACCAGTGCGTACAGAAGCGAAAAAATACTTGCGCGTTGCGGTGTGGCGTCGGCATCCTCATCTCATGCGCGCGATATGCGCATAAGGAGTCGGATCATGCCCAGCCGCACCAGCCTCGGCGTTTCCTATGATCGGAACGCGCCTCGCCGCCCGGTCAATCTGTCGCTCAACACCGATCTGCTGGCGCAGGTCCGGGAAGTGACGCCTAATCTCTCGGCGACGGTCGAAACCCTGCTGGGCGACTACCTGCAATCCGCACGCCAGCAACGCGAGGACGAACAGCGCAAGCTCGACGGCGTGATCGACGCGGTGAACGATCTGCACGCGCGGCACGGCTTCCTGAGCGACGAATTCTCGACGCTCTGAGCCGATGCCGCAATTCGCGATCTCCCGAAACCCCGGCCGGAACCGGGACATCTCACAAAGCGGAGATAGATAGTTCACACGCTCCCAATCGACCTGGATGGTTTTTTAAGAAATTCTTGGATGAACTGGTGTTTACGACTGAATCCTCGAAGGAAAGGACCACTCGGATGACCGACATTTATAGCTTCAAAGGATACCCCTTCATCTGATCTGAACAGACCACAGTCCACACTGATGCCATTAATAGTCACAGGCAGAAGTGGCTCATAAGGAAGTCCAACGCAAGTTTCAGTGGCCTCCCAGGAAAACTTAGAAAAAAAGACTATCTTTTTGGGGAGCGGATTCAGGTTCAGCAGAATATCCGGAAACTGCTGAATACCAGCCTTGATCATGGAACGTGTGGCAGAGCGACGCCCGGCGAAAGAAGCATCGACTATACCGGGGCAAAAATTAATAAAAGCTACAGTTTCCCAGAATGTATCGGGAGTGCAATGGAAATTCCCAGTGAAGGAACGCTCGATAGCGCGAAGAGTGGCATGGTCTTCTGTTCCATCAATCATATCCTGAATAACATTTCGAGTCAGATTGAGGTCTTCGCTCTGCTCCGGTGAACCGTAATGACTTTCTCCGACGATAAGCACCTGGGAAAGAGAATAATTTGTTCCGATCCAAGGAAAACGGGATAACATTGGAATTGTAGTCAATTATCGTTTTCCTTTAGAAACCGAATAAAAACACGCGATATAATGCTCAATGGTCATTTTTTTAGGGCCCTGACGACGCTTCGAGCTTTCGCTCGCCCGCCTAACTTCTCTTTCTTCCGCCTACCGGGGAGACAGGCGGTAGCCGCCTCATTCAGGTCGCTCAATCATTGGCTTTTCATCCTCCAAAATCAGGCATGAAGCATGTCCAAATAGCATTTCATGCAATATATAAATAAGAGAATTCATGATTTTAAATAGACGACAATTCGAAGATGTGGCACAGCTTCGGGAATGAGGGTGGAGTGCTGAAAATCCACGATCCCATGTCGTGCTGTTCTATAGAGATAAACTCCTTCCCCTACATTATTTACGTCATGGTCAGTCCACATACGCCGGAAGTCTTCACTGCTGGTCAGCATTCGCTGCAAAAATAACGCAAGTGCAGGGTCTTCCGCAGCCTGACTATAATTCATACGAAATCGGGCTACCAGGCTTCTGGCGTCCTTCTCCCAGTTTACCATCGTCTGTCGATGATAGGGACGCGAGAACGTCAACCATATGATGTTACGCTCGCCCCGTGATACAGCAGCAAAATCGCCAAACATTTGCGTGTTTGCCGTGTTCCAGGCCACGACGTTGAAGCAATTGTCGCGGGCATAGGCCGGGCTTTTGATTTTATCGAGAATCGCCTGGATCTTCGCCAGAGCGTCTGATGACGGCTGGACTGCTACGGCTGGCGGCGATCGTTGCTGGGCTAGCGTGAACAGATAGGTCCGCTCTGTCGCATCAAGATTCAGGGCCCGGGCAAGATTCTCCAGAAATGCGGTCGAAACACGTATATCGCGGCCTTGTTCGAACCACGTGTACCATGTGAGACCGACGCCAGCCAGCACCGCAATTTCTTCTCGCCGCAGCCCTGGTTTACGGCGACCGCGACCAGCAGGCAGTCCGACATCGCCAGGGTTCAGACGGGCACGTCGCGTCTTGAGGAAGTGAGAGAGTTCCCTGTGTCGGCCGACCTTGGAGCCGCTTTCGTCCGTCTGGCTATTACTATTAATACCAGCACCATTTCCCCGCTTATCATTTTCGGCCTGTGAAACGAGGATCGCATCATCGTCTGGTTTTTTGGAAATTGATGGGAATGATTCGGCATGGTCGTCGTATTTATCCTCTGGACTGCCTTCTTCGTGATCAATTTTAATGTCGCCATGATGATCCCTTTGCTACCCTTTATCCAGAAGGACATCGGTCTCACGTCGTTTCAGGCGGGGATGGTGCTGGCAGCGTTTCCTGTTGTTGCTCTGATCAGCAATATTGCGCTCGGTCCATTTATTGATCGTTTTGGACGAAAAAGGTTCATCGTCGCAGGCAGCCTCGGTTGCGCTGTAATCTTACTGCAAACGGCCGCATCAAAAACAGTAATCTCTATTGTGCTAGGGCGCGCGATAACAGGTCTGTTCATGCCAATGATCGGAGCATCGATATTCGCAGCGATTGCGGATTACGTTCCTGCAGAGAACAGGTCTCGGATTACAGGCTACGTCACTACGGCGGCTCCAATTGCTTTTCTTATATCAATGTCAATAGGCGTACTGTTGGGCGGACTAATAGCCTGGAAAATGCCTCTTATTCTGTTGGCATTTACGTGTCTTGGGCTCGCAATTTCCGCCTCAACACTGTCACCTGTCAGTTCCGAATTCCTGGCGTCAGGAAAGGTAACAGTCAGAACTTACCGTGATCGTATACTGTCACTCTCACTCAATACAGGGATACGGTCAATTCTTATCTCATATTTACTATGGGCTACAGCAGTGATTGTATTCATGGGCATGTACCCGAGTTGGATTATCCAGAATAACTTGCTTCATTGGAGCACTGGCACTGTCGGAATATTATTTCTTCTAGGCGAAAATGGCGGACTTTTCGGTGCATTCATGTCAGGCCGTCTCGCCCGTATATTTCCCGATCCAATGATCTTGTGCGCAGCGGG
The DNA here is from genome assembly GCF_000613305.1 of Komagataeibacter kakiaceti JCM 25156. The sequence continues at coordinate 3,563 of NZ_BAIO01000099.1, read as the reverse complement.
CATGACTGGAATGGCTCTTGTAGTAAGTGTTGTTCCATTGGGCATGCACTCGTTCGTATTTCAGTCCGTCACTTATGCTTTTTTCGCCTTCGGCCGCGATCTGCTGCTTGCGCTAATGCTTGGAGAAGCCATCACATACGTAAAAGGAGCGCAACGTGGGAGTCTCAATGCCATTCTCAATGCGCTCTATCAAACTGGAACCGCGGTAGGCGGAATCACGAGCGCCTGGCTCTATGCGCTCTATCCAGATTTTAGCTCTAATATGTTTACTGCCTGCGGCCTGTTTATCGTCACGGCTGTCATCCTGTTTAGGACAGCCCGAGTTCGCGAATATACAGATTACAGATCATAATGCGTTTATAATTACACATTCAGTATTATCGACGTAATATGAAAAACTATAGAATTATAATTTACATTGTATTCTGTGCATTATTTGTGAATACAATGTGTACAGAAAACCGCGCTTTGGCGGCCGTGCTACTTCTCGACCGGAATGGATTCAATTTGAAAGCCTTTCTGGAGTTGGGTGGCGATGCAATTTTTGTTCCCCATGCCAATTTCGGCGCCGGTTCCTATCCATCGTCATCGTCTCGAACTGCCAGACGCAGCCCGGTATATTCAGAGCTTTTTGAGACATTTGGTCTTGATTGCACGGCCGCTCTGGGAAGACGAATTTCGCTTACGGCACGTGCTTCAGCAATAAATGCGACAACTTTAGGCGATGGGGATGCGCAGGAGGTTTCGTCGACATCTGGTTATCCGGACTTTATTGGGCTGGAAGAGGCGAATATCGGATTACGATACCGTTTTCGCGACACGTCTAAAGATGCGTTGCTCTTGCTCCTGGGCCGTCAACGATTTATTGTTGATGATGGATTTCTTCTGGCAAAAGGGACGTATAATGGGGGAGATCGAGCAGCCTGGATGTACGCGCCTCGGTTTGCTTTTTCTGGACCTGGCGTCCTGACACTCCAGACTGCTCCCGTACGGGCGGACTTTTTTGTCCTGCAAAATAATTCAAATCAGGTTCTCGCTCGTGGAGACGACAGGCCAGAAACGAAGTTTGCGGGATTTGATACGACATGGTTCATCAATGGACCATCAGGAGATGGCCGTAGCGTCTATAAGGCACGGGCAGCATACATGACCTTGACGTATTTCTATATTTATGATGCGGATACTTCGCTGACATTCAATAATTCTGTCCGTGGAGACCGTAAAGGAATGCAGGTCGGGTCCATGGCGTTCGGCGCTATATTTTCACAGATACCGCACGTCAGGCGTTGGCCTGAGTGGATACGAGGCCTGGAAATACATGGCCATTATGTCATTGAATATAATAATGAAGTGGCCAATGGATATAGCGGAACAAGTGCCTGGGCGACGTATGCAGAACCAGCTTATACGTTCTTTAGTCATACATGGAAGCCGCGCATATCATATCGATTTGTAGAATACAGTGGCGGCAAAAACCCTTCAGGCGGAGAAAAACATTCTTACGATACGATGTTCCAGATAGACGGCACGCGAATGTTTTATGGGGGATACTGGCCAGGTGAAATATCAGGAAATTATCTTGCTCGACTGTCGGATCTGCGCGTCCATCAGATTGATCTGACGGTAACGCCGCCCATTCATCTCGCTTCAACGCAGGATACTGTGAAACTCGGCCTGCACTACTACAATCTTTCGATTCCTCATCCGCGAGGTTTATATCTATCTCAAAATGACCATCGTTTTTCGAATGAGCTGGACTTTTCCATGGAGTGGAACGTGACACCGGCGACTTCGATAAGCTTTGCGACTGGCGCAGCATTGTCTTCCCGCGCGGCCCGAGCATTTGCGCGTTCCGGCCAGATCGGCCGTCCATTGAATATCGGGGACTGGTCTGGAATAGTAGAAATGTATTTCTCACAATCTCTATAATGGAAAACGCTCATATATTATATAATATTTATAGATGTAAAAATTTTTATTTCTTATTATATCGGGTGCCTTATATTTAGCCGCAAAACAAACCGACCATTATACCCCGCTTCCCGGTCATAGACCCAGCCCCCGTTTCCGGGCGAACGACCAGTCGATACCCCCGTCCCCGCGCATGATTCCCGACACCTCCCGCCCTCCCTGTTTTTCCAGCGACGGCGACCATGGCACCAGTTCGAAGCCCAACCCATCGTCGATCATGGCGAACCGGCCCGACGCCAGATTGAAACGCTGGCGGTAGGTGCCCGTGACGGGATCGCCTTCCCCGCTCCGCCGGAACGGCATCCGTGACGTCCCGGCAAGGCTCTGGCCCAGCGTCTCCAACTCCCGCTGGCGCAGCGTGACGATCATGTTCCTGGCATAACGGATGCTCCCGCCGTCGCGGCTGGCCAGCCCCTGCTCCACCAGATGATCCGCCCGCTTTTCCATCGCCTCTTTGACCTCGGCGCCGAACCCGGTGGACGCCAGCGCAAGAGGCTCCCGCGCGATGGCCTGCCGGTCGAGCCAGGTGGCACCCTCCGCCGTCACCTGCCGTTCCAGCGTGAAATCCGAGCGCACCGCGAGCGCGGCACGGTCACGTCCCCCTTTGTCGGTGAAACGCCGCAATTCCACGATGGAACCGACTGACCCGTCACTGGCGGCTTCGAGGTTCGGCAGGCGGACATGGTGCGTGCGTCCGTCAATCCCGTCGATCACCGCATAGGCCGTGCCGCGCAGTTCATCGTCGAGGCCGCGATCAATCAGCCGGCCGATGACGGGATCGGTAGTATCCTCCCCCGCCAGCACCCAGGATGATGCGGCACGGTCAATCTTCTGCTCCGCCAGCCCCCGGTGGATCCGTTTGATGATGTCGTTGCGCTCGCTGATCTCCCGCAGGGTTGCCTCGGCACTCTCGTCCATCCGCCAGCGATCCGGTCCGACCTGGTGCGCCAGCCCCATGGTCTCCAGACGGCGTAGGCGCCCCAGCTTCACGGTGGCGAAGACGTCCGGCGTTTCGCCCGGCACGCGTCCGAGATCAATGACACCATCCTGCCCCGCGTCCCTCTGAAGCTGGCGGTCAAGCTGGGTCCAGCGGTCGGCGTTCACCTGCCGTTCGACCGCCTGGTGGATGTCATGATCGGTACGTGGTCCGAGTTCCAGTGTCACCAGATCCTGCGCACGGGCACGCATGCCCTCGCGGATGTAATCGCGCGCGATCACGAGGTCGTCGCCATCTTCCGCGACACCCCGGACAATGACATGCAAATGGGGATGCGCGGTGTTCCAGTGATCGACAGCGGCCCACTCCAGTTTCGTACCGAGATCGGATTCCATCTGCCCCATCAGATCACGGGCGAAGGCCCGCAGGTCCGACATCTCCGGCGCGTCCTCTGGCGAGACGATGAAGCGGAAATGGTGGCGGTCCCCAGCGCATTGCTCCGCGAAGTCCGAGGCCCGTATGTCGTCGCTGTCCTTCCCGAACAGGTGGGCATCCTCACCGTCCCGCGTCACGCCCTCCCGGCGCAGGTAGCGGAGATGTGCCGCCAGCGGCGTCGCGCGCGGTGCGTGCCGCACGACGCGGGCCTTGATGACGA
>NZ_BAIO01000100.1 GCF_000613305.1 Komagataeibacter kakiaceti JCM 25156 | reverse complement strand
CCGTGGCGGCCCGGTGCCGCTGGGGCCGGGCGGGGGCGGTTATGACCCACAACAGGCAAAGGGCAGGGGCAAACGGCGTGGACGATAGGACCCAAACCTTCCAGATTCCCTGTACCGGCCAGCGGGAACGTGAAATGTCGGCCACGCTGGAGCTGAACGCGGGCGGGGCGACGCTGGGGCTCCTGCCTGATCTGGGCGGCAGCATCGCCTTCTGGCGCAGCGGCGGCATGGATTTCCTGCGCCCGGTCATTGACCCGCATCTGGTGGCGCAGCACGGGCGCGCGGTGGCGGGGTATCCGCTGGTGCCCTTTTCCAACCGCGTCGCGGGGGACCAGTTCCGGTTCGAAGGCGTGGATTATCACCTCACACCCAGCTTCGCGGGGGAGAACTGCGCCATTCACGGCAATGGCTGGCAGCGGCGCTGGCGGCTCGACATGCTGTCCGATAACAGCGCGACACTCAGTCTCGACCATGTGCCGTGCATGAACTGGCGGGCCAGTGGCCGTTCAGCTACCGCGCCCAGTTGCGCTACGACCTGCGTGAAAACGGCCTGTCCATCGGCATCATGGTGGAAAACGCCGATACGCGCGACCAGCCGGTAGGCATGGGCTTTCATCCATATTTTCCGCGGCACGCGGGCCTGCGGCTGGGCTTTGCCGCCAGCAGCGTATGGACCAACGGGCCGGACCACATGCCCGCCCTGCGTGTCCCGGCGGAAGGGGAATGGTCCTTCGCCCATATGCGCGACGCGGGCCATGCGCCCATCGACAACTGCTATGCCGGATGGTCGGGCAGCGCCTTCCTGCGCTGGCCGCGCGAGGGATATGCCCTCACGCTCGAAAGCAGCCCGGAACTGCGCCATCTGGTGCTTTTTACCCCGCCCGACCAGCCCTATATCGGCGTGGAACCGGTCAGCAACATGAATGATGGCCTCAACCGCACCGTCATTGCCGATAGCGGCGTTCGTGTTCTCGCGCCGGGGCAGAGGATGGAGGGGCATATCCGCATGACGGTGGCGCGGTGCTGATGGCCCGCCCGAATGCCGCGCCAAAAGGGAACGGGTCAGGAACAGGTGGCCTGACATGTTATATCACACCCGGCGGCATTGCTGCGATGCGGACGGAACTCAACGCCCTGCTGCGCGATGAACGCCCGAAGATTGTTGAAATCGTATCGTGGGCGGCGGGCAATGGCGACCGTTCGGAAAATGGTGATTACCAGTATGGCAAGCGCCGCCTGCGCGAAATCGACCGGCGCATCCGCTTCCTGACAAAGCGGATCGATAACGCCATCATCGTCGATCCCGCCGCCCAGAAGCAGCGCGACCGCGTGTTTTTTGGCGCAACGGTCACATACGCGACGGAAGCGGATGAGGAACGGACGGTCACGATCCTCGGCGTGGATGAGGCGGACATGGCGGCGGGGCAGATCAGCCTGGTCTCGCCCGTGGCGCGGGCGCTCATGCGCGCCACGGTGGGCGATGAGGTCCGGCTCATGACCCCGCGTGGCGAGGAAATGATCGAGGTCATGGCCATCTCCTACCCGCCTTTGCCCTAATGGGGGGCTGGCCGTGTGGCTGAAGGCATATTATGACGATGAGTCGCTGAAGGTTTCAGTTCATGACACCCGGCGCAGACCGGCCCTGTTTCGTGCGGAGAAAGTGCTTACATGCCACGCCCCCTGAAGGTTGCCGTCCAGATGGACCCGCTAGGCGGTATCGACATCAATGGCGATTCAACCTTTGCCCTGATGCTGGAGGCGCAGGCGCGCGGTTATGAACTGTTCGTCTATCAGGTCGAGGCCCTGAGCCTGAACGAGGGACGCATTACCCCCCACGCCGCGCGCACCGAGCGTGTCACGGCGCGCGCGCGCCCGGTCACGGTGCGGCGCAGGGTCGGGGACCATGCCGAATACGGCGCGGAGCAGGTCATCGACCTGGCCGGCATGGATGTGGTGCTGATGCGTCAGGACCCGCCTTTCGACATGGCCTACATCACCGCCACCCATATTCTCGAACACATCCACGGCGTGGGGCCGGACCGGGCGCTGGTGGTCAATAATCCCGCGGCCGTACGCAACGCGCCCGAAAAGATACTGGTCACGCATTATCCCGATCTCATGCCGCCCACGCTGGTGACATGGGACGTGCAGGCCATAAAGGCCTTCCGCGCGAAATGGGGCGATATCATCGTCAAGCCGCTGTTCGGCAATGGTGGTGCCGGCGTGTTCCGCATCCAGCCCGGGGATCCCAATCTCAACTCCCTGCTGGAAATGCACTTCGCCCGCTCGCGTGAGCCGCTGATGATCCAGCGTTACGAACCCGCCGTGCGCCGGGGTGACAAGCGCATCATCCTGGTCGATGGCAGGCCGGTAGGTGCGATCGACCGTATCCCGGCGGAGGGCGAGACCCGGTCCAACATGCATGTGGGCGGTCGCCCCGTGCGGGCGGAACTGACCGCGCGCGACCATGAAATCTGTAACGCGATCGGGCCGTTACTGCGTGACGAGGGTCTGATTTTTGTCGGAATCGACGTGATCGGGGAATGGTTGACCGAGATCAATGTGACATCTCCGACCGGATTGCAGGAGATCGATCGTTTTGACGGCGTCAATACGGCGGGGCTGATCTGGGATGCGATCGTATCCCGTCTGGTCACGGGCGGCGTGAACGCGTAGGAATGGAAACGGAATTGGGAACGGGCGCGATAGTCGCAACTGTCGTGCCATGCGGCTTGACATTTGATATGGATTGCATGCGGTCACGTGGGCCGGCACGGCGCGCGGACAGGTCAGGTGGGATTGTAATGCAGCAGCACAACGGGATGGATTTGATCATGGCGGATGCAGCACGAAAGGGGGCGCAACAGGCCTTCTTTCATGGCCAGGGCATGGGAACAGCCTGATGAGCGACGTTCTGCATGATGAAGCCTCCGAAAAGGTTGTGGAAATCCCTTCGCCCAAATCCGCGCTGGACGCGGCGGCGGTCAAGGCGGCCTACCGGCGCTGGGCCGGGGTGTATGATGCGCTGTTCGGCAGTGTTTCCGCCTTCGGGCGCAAGCGCGCGGTCGAGGCCGTGAACAGCCTGCCCGGCACACGGGTGCTGGAAGTGGGCGTGGGCACCGGCCTCGCCCTGCCCTATTACCGCGCGAACAAGCATATTACCGGCATCGACCTGTCGGGGGACATGCTCGAGCGCGCGCGCCAGCGCGTACGCCGCCTGCGGCTGTCCAACGTGGACAACCTGCTGGAAATGGACGCCGAGGCCACGCAGTTCGCCGATGGTACGTTCGACATCGCCGTTGCGATGTTCGTGGCGTCCGTCGTGCCGCATCCGCGCGCCCTGCTGGCCGAACTCAAGCGCGTGGTCAGGCGGGTGGGCATATCCTGTTCGTCAACCACTTCCTGGCGCAGGGCGGTGTCCGGCTGGCGGTGGAACGTGGCATGGCGCGGGCGTCGCATTCACTGGGCTGGCATCCGGATTTTGCCATCGAATCCCTGCTGCCGCCCGCCGACCTGCGGCGCGCGACACTCCAGCCCGTGCCGCCCGCCGGGCTGTTTACCCTTGTTACGCTGGAACGTGAGGCAGGCGCCTGCGCCAGCCCCATGGTGGCCTGAGCGCCCCGGCGCTGGCGGGCAGCCCTGCCTTTCGGGCAGGGCTGAAATGACATTTGCGCGACCACCAGAGCGGCCCGCAGGGTCGTTTTTGTGTATAAGTCGCGATATATGATGAAATCATGGTAACGATTGGCCTTGCCGGATAGCGGCGCATGGCAGCAGGGAGTGATCATATGCCCACAGGCACCGGGTTCGGGGCGGATGGCGTAAGGCAGGCGGGCGGAGGTTGCGCCTACCGGACCATCGGCATGCTGTACCTCGTCATGGCGATCGTGGCGGGTCTGGCCGGTGGCGTGCTGGCTGTCAGCCTTCAGGCCGGTCTGCTGCCCCGGTCCCTGCTTTCCGCCTGGGCCGGTGGGGACGTGGCGGGCGCCGTTGAACGCATCGGCCGCCGCCATGGCATGCTGATGGTCTTCTTCTGCGCCCTGCCGGCCCTGACCGGCGGGTTTGGCAACTGGTTCGTGCCCCTGCTGCTGCGTGCCCACGCGCTGGCCTTCCCGCGTATGGCGCTGGCGGGCTGGGCGCTTGTGGCGGCCAGTTTCATCGCCGTCATGGCCGGTCTTTCGCCCGCCGTGCCCGGCTGGGTTTCCGTGGTCGCGCTGATGGGGTGGTGTCTGGGCATGCTGTTTCAGGCCATCACCATGGTCGCGACCGTGCTGAACATGGGGCCGATCGGCCAGCGGCTGCGTGACCTGCCGATATTCGTATGGGCGCAGGGCCTGGGCGCGATGATGACTGTCATGGTCATGCCGGTGCTGGCCGGTGGGCTGACCCGGATCCTGCTGGCCGGGGGCGATATGTCGCCGCATATCGATGCACTGCTGCATGTCTTCACCGGCCCCGAGATCGCGCTGCTGCTGCTGCCCTCCATCGGGATCGTCTCACAGATTATCGAAACATTTGCCGCGACACCGCTGCGGATGCCGCGCGTGGTGCTGGGCGCGCTGGTGGTCATGTCCGTGGGCGGGGCTTCGGTATGGGTGCATGACCTGCTGCATGGCGGGCTGGAGGGCATGGTCGCCCCCATGGCCACGGTGCAGCTCGGGCTGGTCGTGCTGCCGGTGCTGGCCGTGCTGGTGGCATGGGCGCGAACGGTAAGGGCGGGCCATATGCGCGCCGCCGTGCCGGTGGAATGGGCCGCCGGTTTCGTGGCGCTGCTGGTGGTCGGTTCCATCATGTCGCTCATGCCCGGCGGCATGGCCGATGTGCATGCGGCGACACTGTACGCCGCCATGTTCGCCATGTTCGCCGGGTTCTATTACTGGATTGGCAAGATGGTGGGCCATGTCGCGCCGGTCATGGCCAGCCGGGTCCATTTCGGGCTGACGGTTGGCGGCACCGCGCTGTCGCTTCTGGCCTTCCACGGTATGCCGGGGGTGCTGGGGGCCGTGCTCATGGGGCTTTCCATGCTGGTTTTTGCCGGGATCGTGGTGCAGGCCGGCCTGCGCCCGGCCGCCGCCCTGCCGGATAATTACTGGGGTCCGGGCGCTTATACGCCGGAATGGCGGACACCTTCCCCCACGCGCGGAGACGCCTGATCATGAGCGGCACCACCACCACGCCCGATGCGGCCGAAGGTGCCGCCATTACCTATGACGCCACTCGTGTCGGCACGCTGGCGCGGGACTGGCTGGTGCTGCTCAAGCCCCGTGTCATCTCGCTGGTGGTCTTTACCGGGGCCGCCGGTCTGGCCATGGCGCCGGGACCGCTCAACCCGCTGGTGGCCGTGGTCAGCATCCTGTGCATCTGCATGGCCTCGGGTGCGGCGGGCGCCATCAATATGTGGTATGACCGCGATATCGACGCGGTCATGAAGCGCACGGTCACCCGGCCCATCCCCGATGGGCGGATCGGGGCGGAGGCCGCGCTGGGCTATGGCATTGGCCTGTCCACCGCATCGGTCATTCTCATGTGGCTGGCGACCAACGCGCTTGCGGCGGGTATCCTGGCGTTTTCCATCTTCTTCTATGCCGTGATCTACACGATGTGGCTCAAGCGTTCGACACCGCAGAACATCGTGATCGGCGGGGCGGCGGGTGCGTTTCCCCCCATGATCGGCTGGGCGGCGGCAACGGGTCCATGGCGATCATGCCTGTGGTGATGTTCGGCATCATCTTCCTGTGGACACCGCCGCATTTCTGGTCCCTGTCGCTGTACGCGTGCAAGGATTACGGGCGCGCGGGCATTCCCATGCTGCCGGTGGTGCGGGGCGCGCGCCATACACGCTGGCAGATCCTGTGGTACACGATCATGCTGATGGCCGTGTCACTGGTGCCCTCGTTCACCCATCAGGCAGGCTGGCTTTATACGGTTGTGGCGACCGCGCTGGGGCTGGGATTTATCTATTTCGCCATTCAGGTGCTGCGGGACAGGCAGGATGCAAACGGTGTCAGCCTGACGGGGGATCGTCCGGCGCGGTATTCGTTTCGCTATTCCCTGCTTTACCTGTTCCTGCTGTTCTGTGGCCTGCTGGCCGATCATGCATTTATCGCCCATTAAGCGGCCGGAACATTTTTCATTCTTACGGGAGTCGGGCTGATGGAACAGGCAACCACCCTGCGCGCCACGCCGCAGCAGGAAGCACGGGAAGCGGCCCGTCGGCACAAGGGGCGCATCCGTGGCGTGGCCATTACGCTATCGGCGCTGGCAGTGATCCTGTACGCGCTGAGCCTTGCGCACATATAGAAGTAGCGGCCTGTAGCCAGTCCGGTAGCGCAGGAACGTGACCTGTTCCTGTCTGTCGGTGCATGGCCGATCGACTGTCATGATGGATCGTTATCCGCCCCCAGCCTGCTGCGGCAATGCTGGGGGCGTTTTTTATGGGCGCTGCGTCCGTCACCATAAAAAAGCCTGCATCACAAGGATGCAGGCCTGTCATTAACGGTGTTGTGGGCGCGCTGTCAGCGGGGTGTCTGCTGGATGGCGGAGAGCAGCCAGCTTCCCGTTCCGGCGGACCGCACGAATGTCCACAGTTCGGTAACGGTGGTGCGGTTGACCGGATCGCCCTCGATCACGCGACCGGTCATGTCGGTTGTGATGTCGATCATGGAATACCGCATTGCGACCGTTGCGTAGTCAAAGCCGTTTTCACGCCAGCTTTCCGCCAGGTCGCCGCGTTCAAAGCGGACATCCGACACGACATTCCGCGCGCCACGGCTGGCCAGGCTGCTCAACTGAGTGTTGAAGTAGGAGACCATCTCCGGCGTGGCCATGTGCTGCATGGCGCGCACGTCCTGCTGGCTCCATGCCGTCTGGATATTGATCAGCGCCTGCTGGAAGGCTGATAGTCGGCGGCGGTAATGGCGACCCCCACCGGCTGCTGGCGGC
>NZ_BAIO01000101.1 GCF_000613305.1 Komagataeibacter kakiaceti JCM 25156 | reverse complement strand
CCTCCAGCTCACCCGCCGGGGCCGACGCACCGAATGTGTGCATCACGATGGTCGCGCCACGCAGGCCGACATAGCGCTCCCACCCCAGGCGCGCGGCCTGTTCCACCGCCACGCGCGCGGTCACATCCGGCGGCAGCACGCTGTCGCGGTAGGACCGGGGCTGGGCCTCGAACAGATCCCACGAGGGCATGGAAACGATACGGGCCTTCACCCCCTCCGCCTTGAGCTGCTCGAACGCCTTGACGATCAGCCGACCTCGCTGCCCGTGGCCATGAGAATGACATCGGGCGTGCCGCCGCTGTTATCAGCCAGCACGTAGGCCCCCTTCGCCAGCCCCGTGGCGGGAGCAAAAGTCTTGCGGCACAAAGTGGGCAGGTTCTGGCGCGTCAGCACCAGCACGGTGGGGCGGTCAACCAGCGTGACGAGGGTGCGCCACGCCTCCGCCACCTCGTTGGCGTCCGCCGGGCGGATGAGCGTGACCCCCGGCGTGGCCCGAAGCTGGGCCAACTGCTCGACAGGCTGGTGGGTCGGGCCATCTTCCCCCACCCCGATGGAATCATGGGTGAAGATATACAGCACCGGCAGCTTCATCAGCGCCGCAAGGCGGATGGGCGGCTTCATGTAATCGGAGAAGATGAAGAAGCCCGAGCAGTAAGGCCGCAGATAGGAAAGCGCCAGCCCGTTGCAGATCGAGCCCATGGCATGTTCCCGCACACCGAAATGCAGGTTGCGCCCACCATAGGTACCGCCCCATTGCGGCGGCTGGAAATCACCCGCGCCGTCGAATGTCAGGTGCGTCTTGGTGGAAGGCGACAGGTCGGCCGAGCCGCCGATCATCCACGGATAACGGGCCGCGACCTGATTGAGCACCGTGGCGGAACTGGCGCGGGAGGCGATACCCTTCGGATCGGCGGGGAAATCGCTGATCTGGCTATCCCAGCCTTCGGGCAGCTTTCCCGACAGGACAAGGTCAAGTTCGGCGGCCAGTTCAGGATGCGCCTTGCGGTAGCGGGCCAGCAGGTCGTACCATGCCCTGCTCGCGGCGGCCCGCGCGTGGCGATGCCTTTTTGGAAATGTTCGGGCACGCCTTCGCACATAGAAGCTTTTATCTTCCGGCCAGCCGTAGAATTTCTTGGTTTCGCGGATTTCCTCGACCCCCAGCGGGGAGCCATGCGCCGCCGCCGTGCCCGCCTTGTGCGGCGAACCCCAGCCGATGATGGAATGGACGATGATCAGCGTGGGCCGGGATGTCTCGGCCTTCGCCTCGGCCAGCAGGCGGCGGAAATCGCCGGTGTCGTTGGCGTCCTTGAGTTCAAGGACATGCCAGCCATAGGCCTCGAAGCGTTTGTACACGCTCTCGGTAAAGGCGATGCGGGTATTGCCCTCGATGGAAATGTGATTGCTGTCGTAAATCCATGTCAGGTTACCGAGCTTCAGGTGCCCCGCGATGGAGGCAGCTTCGCTGGACACGCCCTCCATGTTGTCGCCATCGCCACAGAATGTGTAAATGTGGTAATCGAACAGATCGAAACCCGGCCGGTTGAAATGCGCGGCCAGCCATTTCTGGGCAATGCCCATGCCAACCGAGTTGCCACACCCCTGCCCCAGCGGGCCGGTGGTGGTTTCCACGCCGCTGGTATGCCCGTATTCCGGATGGCCGGGGGTGCGGGAATTGAGCTGGCGGAACTGCTCCAGATCAGCCAAGGTGAGGGACGGCCTGTCCGCCGTTACACGCCCGTCCTTCACATCGCGAATACCGGCGAGATAGATCAGCGCGTACAGCAGCATGGAGGCATGGCCAATGGACAGCACGAAGCGGTCCCGGTTGGGCCATAGCGGGTTGGCGGGGTCGTAATTCAGGACATCGCGCCATAACGCATAGGCTGGCGGGGCCAGCGCCATCGGCGTGCCCGGGTGGCCGGAATTGGCTTTCTGTACCGCATCCATCGCCAGTGTACGGATTGTATTGATGCAAAGGGTATCAATATCCGCCCGTGCACTTCCGGCACCATCCGGCGCCCATGCGGGACAAGGAAATAATGAACGCATAAAAACCGTCCTCCGTTGTCACGGCCAGCCCTGTTCGCTACGGGCGTTACATGGAACCGCATGAGGGGATGCTGCCATCCGGTCATGCCTGCATGCCACGTACGTCACATACCTGTGCCGAGATCCATTACCCTGCTGCCATCCATGACAGTACAGGAACTGATGCGCTGACATCTTCCCAATATAACCAGAAATCCGGCTGCAATTGATTTCAGTCTTGCGGTTTCTTGATATGAACAGGCCGTCATGTCTGGCGCGGCAGTTCCTGTATTGAAGTCCCGATTTTATTCCAATACCACCCTTGCCCAATCACGAGTGCTTGAGACGGATTTATTCCATCCACGCATGGCCATACATTTTTCATATGCTGTTATGGAAATGCGAAAAGACGTGTCAGCAACACGAAACATGCGGTTTTCCGTATTTTTTGCACAATATTTCAGGCGGAATAATGCAACGCGAACAGGCCGGTCCGACCTTGTGAAACGCCCCTGAATACCAGTTCCGTACACAAAAATATGTGCACCGCGCACCCATGATAAAATAACCAAAGCGGTGAATCGAATATATTTTTAGGATTGTTGGATATAATATATCAAAATTTAAAATACATTCAGGGTCCGAATTCAACCGGACCACCGACTCTTATTATTATGCCAATTCCGTTACTTATATCTGCGATGCTATTTTCACATAACACATTCCGGGCACGATCCGGATGCCTCTCTTTCGCACCCACCGGGCACAAGCATCCGCCACGGGGGCGGACAGATGGCCAGACCGGCCATTATTAATGTTTTTTTCTATTTTATATTAAAATATTAAATATTTCAGTCACAGAAAAATGTTGGGGATCCGCTTCATATATATTGTTCAGAACGGGGCAATATATGCATTGATGCATCCATATCAGCGTCCACGACGACCTGTCATTCATTGCCACCGGAACCGTTTACCGGGGGCCGTATGCAAAAACCGTACGGCAGGACAGGCGTATTTCAATAAATAAAAAGAGAAGGTGCCGCTCAATGCCCGAAGAAGACCTGGTTCATCATGACGTGCCCCCTGTATCCCCGCGCGCCGGGGCGTCGCCTACAGGCGCGCCCTCGCCGGGGCATGCCATTGTCGTGGGTGTGCTGGCGGCCCTTGCCGGTCTCATGTTCGGGCTGGATACGGGGGTGATCGCCGGTGCGCTACGCTTTATCGGCAATGATTTCAACGCGTCGCCCCGCACGCAGGAATGGATCGTCTCCTCCATGATGGCGGCGGCGGCCGTGGGTTCGCTGATTGCCGGTACGATCTCTTTCCGCTTTGGCCGCAGGCGGGCATTGCTGGGGTCATCCCTTCTCTTTCTTGTCGGCTCATTGATCAGCGCGCTCGCCCCGTCCGTCGCCGTACTCATCATCGGGCGGATTTTCCTGGGTTTTGCCGTGGGGATCGCGGCCTTTACGGCCCCCCTTTATATTTCCGAGGTCTCGGCCGTGGCGCAGCGTGGCTCCATGATCGCATGTTACCAGTTGATGATGACGGGCGGCATTTTCCTGTCTTACGTAACCGATGGCATGCTGGCGGATGGCGCGCACTGGCGGTGGATGCTGGGGCTCATGACGGTGCCCGCCACCGTATTCCTTATCGGCTGCCTGTTCCTGCCTGACAGCCCGCGCTGGCTCATGATGCGTGGAGAGAACGCCCGGGCGCGCAGGGTGATGCGCTACCTGCGCCCGACCCCGCAGCAGGCCGACCGGGAAATATCCGACATCGCCACCGAACTGACCCGGGGCCGGTCGGAAGGGTTCTCCTTTTTCCGTAAGAACGCCAATTTCCGGCGCTCGGTCGGGCTGGGCATCGTGTTGCAGATCATGCAGCAGCTTACCGGCATCAACGTGCTGATGTATTACGCGCCCAAGGTCTTTCAGGCTGCCAATTTCGGCGCTTCCGCCGCGGGCTGGGCCACGGCCCTGATCGGGCTGATCAACCTTGTCGCCACCTGTGTCGCGATCGTTACCGTTGACAGATGGGGCCGCCGGCCGCTCCTGCTGCTGAGCTGCGCCATCATGACCGGCAGCATGCTGCTGGCGGGCGGTCTGGTTGAATATGGCGGGCATGACACCGTGGCCCAGATCGCCATGGTCGGATCGCTGCTGGTGTTTGTCCTTGGCTTCGCCATTGGCGCGGGACCGCTGGTATGGACATTATGCGCCGAGATCCAGCCCCTGCGTGGCCGTGACTTTGGCATTGTCTGTTCCACCTTTACCAACTGGGCCACCAACTGGGCTGTCAGCAATACGTTCCTGAGTGTGCTCGACACGTTGGGGGAAGCCCATACATTCTGGCTGTTCGCCGCAATGAACGCCCTGTTTATCGGGATTACGCTGCTTTACGTGCCGGAAACAAAGGGGGTCTCGCTGGAAGATATTGAATCCCACCTGCTTGCGGCTGGCCCCTGCGCGATCTGGGTGACTGCGCCCTTCCGCGCGCATCCGGGGTCTCCACGCGCACCTCTTCCTGAAATGAAAGTTTCCTGGCGCCGCCTTTTTGAGAAAAGGCAGCATTCCGAAGCTTTTATTATTTTTTATCAATCAGTTATTTCAGACAGCTTCTTATGAACAGACAAACGCAAAACGCTTCCAGAACCCTGGAAGCCGTTTTTTCATGCTGTCCGCCCCGCCGCTACCGGCCGGGCGTAAACCGTGTTTCAGACCTTCTGGGTGGAGGCCTTGAATATCTGGTCAATGGACTTCGCAAGGGCCGCATCGAATTCCGCGTCCGTCATGGTGTAACGCAGGTCTTCGAGCAGCGCACGCGAGAAGCTGGCGATCATGCCATGGTTGGCCGACAGGCGCTGGCAGGCTTCATCACGCGGGTACCCCCCCGAAAGCGCCACCACACGCTGCACCCGCGGGTGCCTGATCAGGTCAAGGTACAGATCAGCCTTTTCAGGGATCGAAACCTTGATCATGACCTGATAGTCACCGGGCAGCGCATCCAGCCCACGGCGCAGTTCATCATGCAGCAGGGCTTCCGCCCCGGCCTTGTCCGGGCTTTTGATCAGGACTTCAGGCTCCATGATGGGCACAAGCCCACGATCCGCGATCTGCTGCGCAAGGCCGAACTGCTGCTTCACGATTGCGGCAACCCCTTCGGGCTCGGCCAGACGGATGACGGAGCGGGCCTTCGTGCCGTAAATCCCCTTGCTGATCGCCTGATCAAGCAGCGCTTCCAGATTGGGAATGGGCTTCATCAGCTGGACGCCGCCCGCTTCGGCCTCCAGCCCCTTGTCAACCTTCAGGAAGGGAACGACACCCTTCTCCTGCCACAGATAGGTCGGAACCGGCGTGTCCTTTACCAGCCCGTTCATGGTCTGCTCGAACAGGATGGCCGCGATAACCTTTTTCCCTGTAAATGCGGGGGCGGTAATCACCCTCACCCGCATTTCATGCATGAGGGCGAACATCTGCGCATCGGTGCTGTAGGCACTATCGGGGATGCCGTAGTGCCTGAGCGCGCCCGGTGTCGAGCCCCCGCTCTGGTCCAGGGCCGCAATGAAGCCCGCGCTGTCCGACATGTGTTTACGCATTTGATTAACAGGCATGGTTATTCATTCATCCTTCTTTGAATACTTATATATCACCAAAACGATGATTGAGCATTATATATAATGTCCCGAGAGTTCATTGATTAACAAGTTAAAATATAGGTGAATAAACGTAAATACAAAATGTGCAAACCGGCTTGCACCGGTGCTGAATGATGGCCCGATGCGGCAGGTGGAATCCGGGTTGCCCGCCTGTCTGACAGATACCCTCCGGTTTTGTTCCCCCTTATTCAGGGGCCGCACATATCTACCCCATCACTCCCCTGATTTCCATGAGGAAGATACGGTTCCGGGTGCGGCCCCCGCGCGTGGCCGGGATTGCGGCGGAAGTCAGGGGTGGGGGATGACATGTCCATTTCATTCATGGATATGGGTATTCCCGCGTTTGGCCACAAGAGCACTGCCGCAGGCGTCAGGAACCATCCGGTTTACGGGAACCCCCTGCGCCCTGCCGCATTGTTTCCCGGCATGGACGGGATCCATGCCGCCAGCCGTCAGGAAACCCCGGCAGGCCGGACACCCAGCCGGAAGGACAGTGCGCTCCATGACCTTTCCCTTCGAAGCCCTGTCCGCCTGCCGCGCGGAACTGGAAGAAGAGGCATCAGCGAATGACGCACAGGCCCTGTTTCCCGTATCCGGCCTGAGCCGCCTGCGGCAACTGGGGGTGTTATCGGCGGTTCTGCCACGGACGCACGGGGGCTGGGGGTTCGGCACGGAACCCCATGGCGCCAGCGGGCTGCTGCATCTCCTGCGCCTGACGGGACAGGGCAGCCTGTCGCTCGGGCGCATAGTGGAGGGACACGTCAACGCCATCCGCCTGATCGCCTGCTACGGAACACCCACGCAACTGGCCCGCGCGGCGGAAGACGTGCATGACGGGGCTTTGTTTGGCGTATGGGTTACGGAAGGCAGCGCGCCGCTGCGCATGGACTGGTCGGGGGACAGCATTATTTTACAGGGCCGGAAAATCCTGGCCTCCGGTGCGTTTCATGTCACGCGGGCGCTTGTCACGGCGCGTGCGCGCGATGATACGGTGCGGATGCTGCTCGTCCCGCTGGAGGCGGGGCATGCCGCCTATCCTTCCATGGATGGAATTGCCGGCATGCGTGGGGCGGGTACCGGAAACCATGATTTCAATGGCGTCATCCTGCCTGCGGATGGGGTGATCGGCCAGCCGGGCGATTATCT
>NZ_BAIO01000102.1 GCF_000613305.1 Komagataeibacter kakiaceti JCM 25156 | reverse complement strand
TCCCGGCTGCGCGTGATCGAGGCCGACGCCATGCGCCACGACCTGACCACGCTCTGCCCCCCGCCACGGCAGATCATCGCGAACCTGCCTACAATGTCGGCACGCCGCTGCTGGTGGGCTGGCTGCGGCAGGCCAGCGCGTGGACGCGGCTGACACTCATGTTCCAGCAGGAAGTGGCCGAGCGTATATGCGCCGCCCCCGGTTCCAGCCATTACGGGCGGCTGGGCGTGCTGGCGCAGTGGACCTGCCGGTGCGGCATGCTCATGCATATTCCACCGGGGGCGTTCTCTCCCCCGCCCAAGGTCCATTCGGCCGTGGTCGGGCTGATCCCGCATGCCGAACAGCCCGATGCGGCCCTGTTCCGCGCGATGGAACGGATCACGGCGGCGGCGTTTGGCCAGCGGCGCAAGATGCTGCGCGGCGCGCTGAAAGCGGTGGGGGGCGAGGCCCTGCTGTCCGAAGCCGGGATTGAGGGCAGCCGCCGGGCGGAGACACTGGATATTGCGGAATTCGACCGTCTGGCCCGCATTCACGCCCGCAACACGGCCGCGCCGTAAAATGCGCTGGCCGCACTGTTGCACAGCGGGGTGGATATGGGGTTCTGACCCATCATGTAATCGCGCGCCAGGGGCACGGCATCGATCTCACGCGTAAGCTGTAGCTGGAAGTTCAGGTGCCCCTGCACGCGAAAGGCCAGTTCGGATACCGCCAGATAGAATTCGAACATGCGGCAGAAGCGCGCATCATAAAGCCGGGCGATCAGTTCCCGCCTTGCCGCGAACCGGCTGCGCCAGTGGGCGATGGTCCGGGCGTAATGCAGCCGCCAGATCTCGCAATCCGTCATCCATAAACCGGCGCGTTCCACAGCCCCCACCGCCTCGCTCACCGCCGGGGAATAGCCACCGGGAAAGATGTAGCGGTCAATCCATGGATTGGTCACGCCCGGCCCTTCCACCCGCCCGATGGAATGCAGCACCATGACGCCCGAAGGCTTCAGCGCATGGCGTATGGCGTCAAAGAACAGCCCGTAATGGGCCACCCCCACATGCTCGAACATGCCGATGGAAATGATCCGGTCATACTGTCCCGCCACCGCGCGGTAATCCAGCAGGTCGAAGTTGACCCGCCCCTCCAGCCCGGCTTCGCGCGCGCGCTGGCGGGCGATGTGCAACTGCTCCACCGACAGGGTGATGCCGGTCACCCGCGCCCCGTAATCGCGCGCCAGCGTCAGCGCCATGCCGCCCCACCCGCAGCCGATGTCCAGAACGCTCATGCCGGGGTGGATCAGGTGCAGCTTGGCGGCAAGGTGGTGCTTCTTGGCGGACTGCGCCTGTTCCAGCGTTTCATTCCCGGTGGGAAAGTAACCGCAGGAATACTGCATGTCTTCATCAAGAAAAAGCCGGTAAAGCCTGCTGTCCAGATCGTAATGATGCGCGACATTGCGTCGGGCGCGCCGCAGGGTGTTGTTCTGCAGCCAGGCCCGCGCCATGTAGCGCAGGGATGAGAAAACACGCTCCCCCGCCGGGCTGCGCTCCATGACATTGAGCATGAGCACATGCAGCAGGTCATAAAGCGTGCAGTCCACCGGCAGGAGGTCGCCCGCCATGTAGGCTTCCCCCACCTTCAGCGCCGGATCGAGCAGCAGGGCGCGGGCCGTGGCAGGGTTTGCGATCCACATGCCCGCGCGGGGACCGGCCCGACCGGCATAGACCCGCCTGTCACCATCGGGGTAACGGACGTCCAGCCGCCCCATGGTCATGAAATGCTCAAAGGCCCGGTCCAGCAGTACAGATACCATTGGCCTTCTCCCCTTGCCCGACCCCTCCACAGGCGGAACGCAGCAGCCCCGAAACGGCGAAAGCGGAAGAGTTTCCTCTTCCGGGCTTTCGTGCTCCCGTCCGCCCCTGCGGGCGGCGTATCCGATCGCTCAGACGGCGGGCGCTTCCTCGATGGCGGTTTCTTCCGAAACCTCACCTTCGGTCACGACACCTTCCTCGGCCACGGTCGGTTCGTCATCACGCTCGGCGCCGATTTCCTCGCCGCGTGCCTGACGTTCCGCTTCTTCCTCGGAACGGGCGACGTTCACGGTCACCTGCATCGCCACTTCCGGGTGCAGGGCAACGCGCACGTCATACAGGCCAAGCTGCTTGATCGGCTCGGGCAGGACAACCTGGTTGCGGGTAATGGTCAGACCCGCCTTGGTCGCCGCCTCGGCAATGTCACGGGTGGTGACGGAGCCATACAGGCTGCCGCTGTCGCCGGCCTGACGGATCAGGATGACGGACAGGCCGTGCATCCGCTCGGAAAGGCGCTCGGCCTCCTCGCGGTTCTTGAGGTTCTGGGCCTCAAGCTGCACGCGCTCACGCTCGAAACGCTCGCGGTTATGTGCGTTGGCGCGGATCGCCTTGCCCTGGGGCAGCAGGAAGTTACGGGCGTAACCCGGCTTCACCGTGACGATCTCGCCCATCTGGCCCAGCTTCTCGACGCGCTGGAGCAGAATGAGTTCTACTGCGGACATGTTCCTGCCTCCCTCAGCTTACAATGTAGGGCAGCAAGGCCAGGAAACGGGCGCGCTTGATGGCCTGGGCCAGTTCGCGCTGCTTCTTGGCGGAGACTGCGTGATGCGGCTGGGAACGATCTTGCCACGCTCGGACAGGAAGCGGCTCAGCAGGCGCACGTCCTTGTAGTCGATCTTCGGCGCGTTGGGGCCGGAGAACGGGCAGGACTTGCGACGACGGTAGAAGGGACGACGCGCGCCAACCGCAACGCGGCGGGCGGCGGGATTGATCTCGGTAGATTCGGACATCAGCTCTTACTCCGCTTCGGCGCTGACGCGCTGCTGTTCTTCACGCTCGTTACGGGCGCGGAACTCCTCGCGGTCATCGAAACTGCGGCGGGGACGGCCGCTTTCGAACCGGCCCGTGGGCTTGGGCCCGCGGAAGCCACGCTCACGCTCATCGCCCTTGCGCGACAGGATGACGGACGGCGCCTCGTCAATCTCGTCCACACGCAGGGTCAGCACGCGCAGCACATCTTCGTTCAGGCCGAGCTGACGCTCGATTTCCTTGATGGCGGCGGGAGACGCGTCAAGACCCAGAAGCATGTAATGCCCCTTGCGGTTCTTCTTGATACGGTAGGCCAGCGTGCGCAGGCCCCAGTATTCGCGCTTCTTTACGGAGCCGGACTCCGCCTCAAGCTGGGTCGCGATGCCATCGGCAACGGCTTCGACCTGCTGCTGCGACACGTCGTTACGTGCGATCAGCACGATTTCATACAACGGCATTGGTACTCCCTTCGGATCACTTCAACCCCGCATGGACGGACACGGTCCGCCATGTTGCCCCGAAAGGCGCGGGTATAGCCGGGCATGATGCCACACACCCGGCAGGGAAGGAGCGGGTTGAACCACAAACCCGGCCATTACACAAGGAAAAAGTACATCCCCGCGGAGTTGCGCGCGGGTTCAGGCCACCCGCAGGCGGGCGGGCAGCGGCAGGCCCAGCGTATCGGGAATGGCCCAGACCTCATGAATGGTCCTGACCTTGCGAAAGCCCGCGCGCAGATAGGTGGGCAGTGCGCGCGGATGATCGGCCGAACAGGTATTGACCCGTACCGCCGCAGGCCGGGCCTGCCAGGCGCGCGCGACCATCTGGTGCAGGAAGACACGCCCGATCCCGCGCCCGATCCATGCGGGCAGCAGGCCGAAATAGGCGATGTTCACATCCGGCCCGTGCCGGCTGTCCAGTTCGCAGAACCCGGCGGGCACGTTGCATCATAGAGTACATGCACGCCAATGCCGGGGCTGGACAGCAGGCGGGCAAGCTGTGTGTCGGGCATGACCCGGCGCAGCCACCAGCAGTAATCCCGCCCGACCGCGTCGTACAGGCCGCGATACCAGCCCACATCAGCCGCGCGACCTGCCGGATCCCGTAGCCCACCGGCAGGGCGGGCGGATGCGCGGGTGGCGGGCGATCCATGCACAGGAACGTAATCTCCACCCCGATCCGTGTTCCACCGCCGTCGGGTCCGTCCCGGACGGCGGCACATGGAACCTCAGTTATCATCAAGGAACGAGCGCAGCTTGCGGCTTCGGCTGGGGTGCTTGAGCTTGCGCAGCGCCTTGGCTCGATCTGGCGGATACGTTCACGGGTCACGTTGAACTGCTGGCCGACCTCCTCAAGCGTGTGGTCGGTATTCATGCCGATGCCAAAGCGCATGCGCAGCACACGTTCCTCACGCGGGGTAAGGGAGGACAGCACCCGCGTCGTGGCTTCGCGCAGGTTGGTCTGGATGGCGGCGTCAAGCGGGATGACCGCAGTCTTGTCCTCGATGAAATCACCGAGATGGCTGTCCTCTTCGTCCCGATCGGGTTTCGAGCGAGATCGGCTCCTTGGCGATCTTGAGCACCTTGCGCACCTTTTCCAGCGGCATGCCCAGCTTCTCGGCCAGTTCCTCCGGCGCGGGTTCGCGCCCGATCTCATGCAGCATCTGGCGCGAGGTGCGCACCAGCTTGTTGATCGTCTCGATCATGTGGACCGGAATGCGGATGGTCCGCGCCTGATCGGCAATGGAGCGGGTGATGGCCTGACGGATCCACCATGTGGCGTAGGTGGAGAACTTGTAGCCACGGCGGTATTCGAATTTGTCCACCGCCTTCATCAGGCCGATATTGCCCTCCTGGATCAGGTCGAGGAACTGAAGGCCGCGATTGGTGTATTTCTTGGCAATCGAGATCACCAGCCGCAGGTTGGCCTCGATCATTTCCTTCTTGGCGCGCGCCGAATCACGTTCCCCGCGCGAGACGGTGGCATAGACGCGCCGGAACTCACCTACAGGCAGGCCGGTTTCCTGTGTCAGTTCGGCCACCTGGTTGCGCAGGCGCGCCACCGTCTCGCCATGCTTGGCGATGAAGTTCTTCCACGACTTGCCCGGCAGGGCGGACGCCATGTCCATCCAGCCGGGATCGAGTTCGCGGCCGCGATATTTCAGCAGGAAGTCATCGCGTGAGACGCGCGTGCTTTCCGCCAGCCGCAGCATGCGCCCTTCCAGCCCGTTCAGGCGCTGGAATATTTCCTTCAGGTGTTCGACCAGCACCTCGATCCGGGCATTATGCAGGTGTACCTGCTGCACCTTGCCCACCAGTTCCAGACGTAGCTGCTCGTAGCGGCTTTCATCCTCGGCGGAGATGTCGGCGCCCGCGGTGAATTTCTCCAGCCGTTCGGCCTGCACCTTGTGCAGCGCCGCGTACAGGGCCTCGACTTCCTGAAACTGCTCGAGGATTTCAGGCTTCAGCTTTTCTTCCAGCGCGGACAGCGACAGGCCGGCGCCTTCGCCCTCCCCTTCGCCCTCGCCGTCGGTTTCCTCGGCCTCGTCGTTCTCGGCGCCCTCGCCGCCCTCAAAGGCATCCTCGCCCTCGGTGGATTCGGCGGGGTCGTTGCCGCCGGACTGCATGGCTTCCAGATCGACGATGTCGCGCAGAAGCATCTCACCGGCCTTGAGCCGCTCATGCCACGAGATGATGGCGCGGAAGGTCAGCGGGCTTTCGCACAGGCCGCCGATCATCTCGTCACGACCGGCCTCGATGCGCTTGGCGATCGCGATCTCGCCCTCACGCGAGAGCAGTTCGACCGACCCCATCTCGCGCAGGTACATCCGCACCGGATCATCGGTCCGGCCCAGGCTTTCGGTATCGACATTCCCGGCGGAGGCTTCCTCGGTCTCGCTCTCCTCCTCCTCGGTGCTGTCCTCGCTTTTGGTTTCGGCGGCGGGGGCGGCCTCGGTGTCGTCGTTATCCTCGTTCTCGACAACCTGCATGCCCATTTCCGACAGCGCGGCCATCACGTCCTCGATCTGCTCGGAAGACATCTGATCCTGCGGCAGGACGGCGTTCAGTTCGTCAAAAGTGATGTAACCGCGTTCCTTGCCGCGGGCGATCAGTTTCTTGACGGCGCCGGACCGGGTGTCCAGCAGGGTTGTATCGTTATCCTGATCCCCTGAAGCCGTGTCCGTACCCGTGGCTGTCTTTGTCGCCATGCCCGATCAATCCCCACCCAGCAAATCCGTTTACGCGCGCGTGCCCAACCTGGCCGCACGCAGTTGACGCTTCCTTTCCGCCCGTTGGTAAACAGGAGAACAGGATGCTGCCAATTATACCGTTTTCATCTGCATTTGTCTGGTGCAGGTGGTCGATAACATGGCCGAAGTCAAGGGCAGGCGCGGCGCATTTCGTGCAATCCACCTAAATTTTCCGCGCTATCCATCCCCTTCATTTCCGCCCCGGCGCAACGTATCGAGCGCCAGAAGGCGGGTACGCAGGCTCTGCCACGCCGCCTCGTCCACCTGCCCGGCGCACATGCGTTCGGTGTCGGCGCGGACTTCGGCGGCAAAGCGTTCCACATTGAGCAGCGCGTAGAAATGCCACCATTCATGGCGGGAATCGGTGCCGAAAACATCATCATCCGCCTGCCCCCGCGTGCGCCGCCCACGGGTTGCACGCACGCGCTGGCACACATCGTCCAGCCCGGCGGCCGAAAGGCTGTCCGCCAGTTCATCGGGCGCGGGCAGGCCGCCCCGCGCGTCGTACATATCCAGCAGTTCCTCACGCAGGGCGGCGAGGTCGGCGGGCAGCTCGAGGCGGCAATAGGCGTCCTGCACCTCCGCCAGCACGGCGGGCTGTTCGAGTATGATGGCGCTGAGG
>NZ_BAIO01000103.1 GCF_000613305.1 Komagataeibacter kakiaceti JCM 25156 | reverse complement strand
GCGGCTGGGCGCATCGCGTCTCTCTTTACGGTCATGGGTGGGTGTGACGGTCAGTTTTCGATATTCTGCAAAACCTCGAATCCCTCGAACACCGGCGGGCCGGACATGAGCGGCTTGCGGCTGCCCGCCGTCGCATGGGCGATGCGGAACTGTTCCGACTGGGTCCAGCCGATGAAGGCTTCCTGGGATTCCCACACGGTGTGCGATGCGTAGAGGATATGATCCTCCTGCCGGGGGCCCTGCAGGAACTGGAAGCTGACAAAACCGGGCACCGTGCGCAGATGTACCTCGCGGCCCAGCCAGCGATCACGGAATTCCTGCTCGTTCTCGGGGGGGACGCGGAAACGGTTCATGGCGATGTACATGTGGTTTCTCCTGTTGCGTGCCGGGCCTAGCGACCGCCAGATACCGTCATCACGCTGCCTGTCATATAGGACGATGCGGGAGAGATCAGGAAGGCCACGGCCTGCGCGATCTCGTCCACGTGACCGACACGGCCCATGGGGACCACGGTTTCGGCCAGTTTTTCTATCTCGGGGGGCACCATGTCCGTGGCGGTCAGGCCCGGGGCCACGGCGTTGACCCGTATGCCCTCGCGCGCCACCTCGTTGGCGAGGCCACGGGTAAAGGTTTCGACCGCCGCCTTGGTGGCGGCATAGGGCACAAGGCCGGGAAGCCCGCCCAGCCGCGCCGCGACGGAGGACAGGTTCACGATGACGCCGCCCTTTCCGCCATGGCGGGTGGACATGCGGCGCACGGCCTCGCCCGATGCGAGCATGGTGGCGCGGATATTGATGTCAAACACCGCCGCCAGCGTCTCGGGGGTCTGCTCGTCAATACGGACCTTGGCGCCTGTAATGCCCGCGTTGTTGACCAGCCCGGCAAGCGGGCCGAGTTCCGCCGCGCGGGTGAACAGGGTGCGGATGTCTTCGGGTTTTGAAATATCGGCCCTGACCGCCAGCGCCCGGCCGCCCTGCGCGGCAATGGTGCTGGCCAGTTCTTCCGCCGGGGCGGCGTTGGTGGCGTAATTGATGGCGACGGCATGGCCCTGCCGGGCCAGCAGGGCGCTGATCGCGTGGCCGATGCCCCGGCTGCCGCCCGTTACGATGATGACACCGGGTAACTGCGGGGGGAGGGAGGAAGTGACGCTGTTCATGAACCCGTCCTGATTGCTGTCGGTGGGTGCGATCATAGGCCGCGACACGGGGCTGGAAACATGAAAACGGCCCCCGATGGTGACCATATCCGTATGGCAGCCATCCATCCGTGGCACGCGGCGTGGCGGCCCTTCCCCGCATGGCATCACGTATTGATGAGGCGGAATGTCCGATTTCCCATGGAATCCGTCCGGGGCGGGGGACTACGCTGCGTGATGGCTGCCTTGCAGCGATCCGGCTTGACTTGAGTGGCAAACTGCAATGCGCTGTTCAATGATATAACAAGTGGCCACGCAATGTTTGTAAGGGGGCAGTCGGATGCCATGCATTCCAGTCATCCTGCGTTATGGCGCAGGGGGCCTGATCTGGATATTCCATTTCGTTCTTCTCATGACCGTGGCCGCCACGACCGCGCTGGCCGCCGGGCGCAATGACCAGGCCAGCGCCTGCAAGGGCGATGTGTTCCGGCTGTGTTTTCTTGACATTCCGAACGAGAAACTGATGACGGAATGCCTGGAAAGCAAGCTTGACCAGCTTACCCCCAAATGTCGCGCCATGTTCGAGGAGGACGAGGTGGAGGACGCCGAACGCAAGCGCGATGAGGACGCCGCCACCCATCCCTCCCGGCCAGCACCGGCGCATTGAGTGCGCGCGCCGTAAAAAACAGTCGTTAATGCACAACTGTCATGGACCGGCCGTATCCGGGCATGGATAATTGGACAGGACGGCGATATAGTGTTAAAATGCTAACGATTTGAATTTATCTATTATTGCACGGACCAATCATGTATTGAAATAGACGGAACGGTTTTTGATAATTTATGGGTTGTGTCGGAATAATACCGACATTTTTCTGACATATTATTGGTTAAGTTCAGTAACGCAGTAAAACGTGCATCGTTTCCTGTCAGGATGGCGTTTCAGCCATGTTTCCTGTCATGACGGCGTGCGCGTGCGTTCGGGAGATGGCGTTTCATGGGTAGGCGGGACGGTTCGGCGTCGGCGGTGTCATGTAGTGACGGGCGACTTTCCCTTGCCGCCGGGTATTTCAACATGGACACGATCCGGCAGGCCCTCATTGAATGCCGCAGGGAAGTCGTGTCCCATTTTTCCATTCATTCGCAGCCCATTCTGATCAGTGCCGGGGCGTGGCTGCACATGAAGCTGCATGAACTGCATGACTGGAACCAGGGGCTGCTGACGCTCGATGGCGGCACCATCGTCATCAACCATTCCCATTCCAACAGGGTGACGATACTGCCGGTTGACGTGCAGGGCGGTGGCAGCATGATCTTCTCCGCCGAGGGAAAGCGCGGCGGCACCCTGCTCCTGCACCTGAGCCGGGGCGAAAAATCCCCCCATGGCCTGCAACTGGTTTTCCAGGGCTGTGAAAAACAGTTCGCCTGTTATGACCCCATGTCGAACATGACGCTGGTCGGCCTGTTGCCCGATGGCGAAACCCCCGAGGCTGGGCCGCCGTAAGGCTGGACGGCAACCCGTGGAATCTCGCCCATCATACGGGGGTGCGGCGGGACTGGACACAGGCGTTGCGGCGGGAATGGCTGGCGGATGCGCAGAACAGCGTCACGCTGCATCTGCCAAGCTGAAAGCCGCCACGGAACAAATCACGAAATACGCCCGACTCCCTAACAGCGCGCTGTGGCTCCCAAAAGGTCAACAGACTTATCCACAGGGTTTGCGGCGATGTTCAGGCTTGCGAATCCATTTTAATGTTGCTGTTCAGAGACAGCAAATGGCTATTTTCCGCCATAATAAGGATTCTCTTACGCTCCATTCAGGCCGGGGGCGGGGCCTGTCAAATGGAATCAGGTGGAGTCTGGCAAAAAAAATCCACATCTGAACGGTCCGTTCAGGCAGGTGGCAACTCAGTTATCCCGCCCATGCCGGGTTCCCGGCGCGGGCGGCGTGGCGGGGTAGGGCTGATGGCAGACCATGTCAAACTGGGTCAGGATTTCGAGCGGCATGCTTTCGGTACATACCGTATCGAACCTGTCATGAAGGGATTTGCGCACCCATACGTCAAAGGGTGTGGAACCGCGCCGCCCTGTTGGCGGGGGGGGCGTTTCATAGGGTCCTGACATGGAATATCTCCCGGTCTGTCGCGCCCGGTCTGTGGCGAGTGTCATGGGCAGGAAACGGTCGGCCCGCCCCCACAGTTTCCACACCCCCTTTTCACGTTTGTTCCGTCATCAGGCCGCCATGCCGTCCAGCAGCGGGATTCCGCATGCCTGGGACATGCGCGCGCAGTACGCCCGTACGGCCGCGGGCCATTGCAGTTCCGCCACGATCGTCAGGCTGCGCAGATAGGCGAACAGATGGATGTCATCCGTTGAAAGCACGCCATTGACCGCATCAGGCCCCGCGATCAGATCCGCCAGATGAACCAGGCCTGCATTGATACGGGCACGGAGCGCCGGGCTTTCGGCCAGGCGTTCATTGAACGGCCCCACCATGTCTTCCTTGTTGCGTATGAAATACAGGCGGGCGGCCGTTGTCGCGAATTCCGGCAGCGGCGCGCCGCCGAAGCGGGGAAGGATGAGGGGAATGAAGGCGGATTGCTGCGCGGTCAGCCACCGGCTGATTTCCGGGCGTATCGGCCCTGTCAGCACGGGATGGCCGTCCATTGCGTCCACATGGGCCACGATGTCCATGCTTTCGGGCATGAAGCGGCTTCATGTTCCAGTATGGGCACCAGCTTGCGCCCGACCATGCGGATCGGGGTTTCACTGTCGTCGTTCAGCAGCACGACATTGGTGAAGGGGATGTGCTTGAGGCCAAAAATCATCCGCGCCTTCACGCAGAAGGGGCAGTGGTCGTAAGTATAGAGTTTCATCCAGACCTCAGGAACGGTTCATGCGGGCAATCTTGCGGTCGGTGTTGTACTGGCTCAGGGCATAGACGGACCAGATCGCGGCCGGTACCCAGCCAATGACGGTCAGTTGCAGGACAAGGCAGATGATGCCTGCGAAGGGGCGGCCGATTGTAAAGAATTGCAACCACGGTAACAGCAGGGCAAGAATAAGACGCATGGCGGTTCTCCTGTAGCCGCCCGATCGGGCGGCGGGTGGTTCTGGCGCGGCTTCACCGGGGTATGGGCATGTCCTGTATTGTCAGGAACGTCGTTGTGAGGGCCGTCCTGTCATATCGCCCGTGGGCGGCTCCTGTTGCGCCGGTGGTCCTGCTGGCGTATCGCCGTTAAAAACCTGCTTGGAAATAGTAAAAGTTTCCGGATGCCGTCTTTTTCTGAAAAAGGCGGCGTTTTCTGAGGCTTTTTGAGAGAAGCTTCACCAAAAACGTGCTTATGATTTGCGGACTGTTCCCCGGGCGGGGTCAGAGGCCGCGTCCGGCCTTTCTTTCCCGCCATGATGGCGATAAAAATATGCCGATGGAAAATGGATCGGATACACAGCCCACGCCCGGTGGGCGTCGGAATTTCCTTGGGCTTGTCACCGTCGCCACGGCGGCGGCGGGGGCCGGGGCGTGCCTGTGGCCATTCCTGCAAAGTCTTGCCCCGCGTGACAGCGCGGCGGCGCATCTGCCGGTTGATGTGGACATTTCCACCCTGCCGCCGGGCCAGCAGATCGTGGTGACATGGCAGGGCAAGCCGGTATTCATCACCCACCGCACCCCCGAAGCGCTGGACGCCCTGCGTGACGCGGGCCTGACCGACCGCCTGCGCGATGGACAGTCGCACGATCTCCAGCAGCCGCCCTATGCGGCCAACTGGCACCGTTCGGTCGATCCCCGTTATGGCGTGGTGGTGGGTATATGCACGCATCTGGGCTGCGTGCCCGCCTATCGCCCGCTCTCGCAGGGGCAGGGGGAAGGAAACTGGCCGGGGGGGTACGCCTGCCCCTGCCACGGCTCCCGCTTCGATCTGGCGGGGCGGGTTTTCCGGGGCGCGCCCGCGCCGTACAACCTGCCGGTGCCGCCTTATACATGCCCACGCCCACCCTTATCCGGCTGGGGGAAAACCCGGCGGGGCAGGACTTTGATTTTTCAACCATTCTCCAGCTCTGACAGGAAGCGCCGCCTTTTTTCAAAAAGGCGGCATCCAGGCCGGAATCCAGCTACCTACCGCACGGGCTTGAGATGCAGGTCCATGGTATAGATCGCAACCGGCAGGTGCAGGCGCGATACGCCATCGGGCTGGAATGTGGCCGTCCGGTTCAGTTGTACGGCCGGTATCCATAGCGTGCCGTGCGAGTCGATCCACATGGCGTCGGCCCAGACCAGCCTTTTGTCATGCACCAGTGTCGTGGCCCTGCCCTGCGGCGTGATGCGCAGGATGCGCAGTCTGTTCACATCCGACACATACAGGTTGCCATCCCCGTCAATGGCGGTGCCGCCGGTGGTGGGTGTGTCATAAAACAGGCTTACGCTGCGCGACAGTTCGGCGGGGGACAGGGCCGGGTTTTCCAGCGCGGCGGTGGGGGCGACCCACATCGGGCCGGAACTGGGCTGGAAATAAAGCTTCCGCCCGTCGGGTGAGACCTCAAGCTGGTCGGCATGGATGCGCACCGGCTGGTCATGCGTGCGCAGCAGTCGCCCTTCAGCATACATCGGGCGCTCATCGGTCGTCGAGCGGTCATGGGACAGGACGCGGCGCTGCTGCCCGGTCTGGAGATCAACCACGACCAGCGCGGGATCGCCCGCGTCGGTTACGAAAATCGTATGGCCGTGAAAGCGGATGTCATCCATGTAGCTGTGGGGCGTGCTGCTCGCCTGCAGCGATACGGCATGCACCACGCTGCCCGTCGCAATATCGAACGCCAGCAGGCGGGCGGGCGGGCCGGATGCCGGGCTGGGCGCGCCGCTACATTCGCATCACCCGAATCAACCACCCACAGCAGGCCATCAGGCCCCATGCGGATCGCGTTGACCCGCACGAAGGGCTGCAGGTCGCCCTTTGTGCCATCGGGATGGTTCCAGCGGGCATCGGGAAAGGCGTGTGGCTGGCCATTGCGGTCGATCTCGGCCACCGTCGGCCCCGTGCCGCCGCCGCCCCAATAGGGAAAGGAGACGAAGACCCGCCCGTCATCCGCCACGGTCACGGCGTTGAGCACGCGCGCGGAGGTCCACGCGGTGTGCAGTCTCCCATCCGCCCGCGCGGGCCGCAGGAACGGGGGGAGGGCCATCACCATGGCCAGGAGAACCGCGCCACGCAGGCGCCAGCGGGAACGGATCATCTGCATGGCGCCATGATGAAACACCGCGTGGGCAATGTGGTATCACGCCTGCGTGTGGAAAGGCCCCGCATGGCCGTGACCATGCAGGGCGCGTGTGTGTGTGCCTGTCAGGCCGTGGGGGCGGGGGCGGCCATCTGGCCCAGCGCCGCGCGCAGCTTGTTCTCGTTTTCGGGTGAGAGCGAGGTCTGCAGCAGGCGGGCATGGCCCCTGAACTGCTTCAGGTCCGCCAGCACCTTGTCCGGCTGCGACTTGCGCACCAGTATGAACAGCGCGGAGGTGTTGACCGGAATGGTGGAGCCGAGCGACTTGATGAAATTGTCATCAATCCCGTAATCGGAC
>NZ_BAIO01000104.1 GCF_000613305.1 Komagataeibacter kakiaceti JCM 25156 | reverse complement strand
ATCGCGCGCGCGCTGGCGCTTTCGCCCCGGCTGGTGGTGGCCGATGAGCCGGTTTCCGCGCTGGACGTGTCCATTCAGGCCCAGATCGTCAATCTCTTTGCCGACCTGCGGGACCAACTGGGGCTGACCTATGTGTTCGTCGCGCATGATCTGGCGGTGGTGCGCCAGATTTCAAACCGCGTCGCGGTCATGTATCTGGGTGCGATCGTGGAACTGGGTGAAACCGACAGCGTGCTGCACCATCCGGCCCATCCCTATACGGCGGCCCTGACCGCCGCCGTTCCCCGCCCCGTGGTCGGGGCCAGTCGCGCCATTGCATTGCATGGCGATGTGCCCAGCCCCGTCACCCGCGGGACGGGCTGCCGCTTTCACACCCGCTGCGCCTACGTGCAGGATCGCTGCCGCGTGGAAGAACCCGCCCTGCGTCCCGTCCGGCCGGGGCATGAAGCGGCATGCCATTTTCCACTTGCGGGTGACTGAAGCCCACACCCCATGCAACCCCGCTATGGTGCGGCGGCGAAAGCATCCCCCAGCCACTGTTGCATCAGCGCATAGGACTGACCGGCGGCCTGCGGATCGTATCGACACAGGCCGGAGGCAGCAGTGGCCTCCACTTCCGTAAAGCAGTGGACCGCATGGCCGATGAGAACGAACTGCCATGGAGCCGGGCTGCCGCGCATTTCCTGTGTGAAATTACCGAACTGGGGGGATGTGGTTTCATCATCCGCGCCGTTCATGGCCAGCACCCGGGCATGGATATGCTTTGCCAGCGCCGGGTCATCGGTGCCGAGATTGCCATGAAAGGCGACCACGGCGGCGACATCCGCCCCGCTGCGCGCCAGATCGAGAACGGCGGCGCCACCGAAACAGAACCCGATTGCGGCAAGATGCGAGACATCGACCGGCGCATTCGCCGCCTGCGCCCGGAGCCGCCCGAGCGCAAAATTGATCCGGCCGCGCATGAGCGCCCGGTCCGCCAGCAATGGCGCGACCGCGTTGCGGGCCTGTTCCGTGGTCCGGGGCCGTACGGTCGCGCCATACATATCCGTCAGCAGGATGACATAGCGCTGCCCGGCAATCTGTTCGGCCTTGCGGATGGCGTTCGCGTTTACCCCGAACCACGCCGGCACCATAAGCAGGCCGGGCCGCCTTGTGGCCACCGCATCATCATACACCAGCACGCTTTCAAAGCGCGTCTGCCCGTAAGTCCACGCGACCGGGCGGGCCACCATCTCCGCCCGCGCCGGACGGGGCATGAGCCGCCCGCGAGCAGGCCGATCGACAGGACCACACAGGCCGGAGCCGGACGTAAGGAAAACAGGGCGGCCATCGGGCACCTCGTACGAAAAAGTGTCAGCTCTTTATACGATACGACACATCCGGCCCGCCAGTTCCGCGTCCTGCCCGCCGGATCGCCCGGTTTCCACCGGCCCATGCCGGAACCCCGGGGCGAAAGGGTGGTTTTGACTTTCACAGGGCGTGCCTGCCGGGCAGGCGTCGTTTTGCGGCCAGCACGGTAACTGATACAATCGGTGCAAGAACCAAGGGAAGTGGAACAGACTGTGATGAACGAAACATTCTGGCGGGAAAAATGGCAACGCAATGAAATCGGGTTTCATGAAGACCAGCCCAATCCCCTGCTGACCCGCCACCTGCCCACGCTTGGCCTGCCGGAAGGTGCGCGTATATTCCTACCACTTTGCGGAAAAAGCCTCGATATTCACTGGCTGCTGGAACAGGGATTCGATGTTGCCGGAATCGAGCTGAGCGAACTTGCCGTCGAACAGCTTTTTACCGAACTGGACGTGACGCCCCGCATTTCGGATGTCGGAAAGCTGCGATGTTACGAGGCGGATGGCCTGTGCATCTTCGTGGGCAATATCTTTGACCTGACCGAAACCGAACTGGGGCCGGTCGACGCCGTTTATGACCGCGCGGCGCTGGTCGCCCTGCCGGAAGAGATGCGCAGGGCCTATGCGTCCCATCTCATGGCCATCACGAACGCGGCCCCCGCCCTGCTTGTCTGTCTGGAATACGATCAGTCCCGCAGGCCGGGACCGCCGTTTTCCGTCGATGACGCCGAGGTCCGGCGGTATTATGACAAGACGTTCCATCTTACCTGCATCGAAAAACCGGATCTGGTCGGTGGCCTGAAAGGGGCATGCCCGGCGCTGGAAATTGTATGGATCATGGAACCACGCGCCGACGCGGCGTAAAACGTCATACCGCACGCGTGCCCGCTCGCGGTTATATGACCGGCAGGACGCCATCGGATCTATCCCGCAAAAAGCGGCGCAGTATACAGGACGGGAACGCCCTGCCCCGTTTTCCGTAGTCCCCGGCCCGCCGATTGTAACATGCCCTCCCAGCCCAGCGCCCCCGCCGCACGACCGACCTATTCGCCCATGATCGCGCTGATCATGGCCGCGACGTCATTCATGCAGAATCTTGATGGCGCGATCATCAATACTTCCCTGCCGCAGATGGCGCGCTCCTTTGGGGTCAGCACCATTGATCTCTCCATGGGGATCACGGCCTACATGCTGGCCTCGGCCGCACTTTCCCCCCTGTCGGCTGGCTGTCGCAAAGGATCGGGGAGCGCAGGGTACTGCTTGTCTCCGTCATCGCCTTCACGCTCGCATCCGTATGGTGCGGCCTGGCGCCGGGGCTGGACATGTTCGTGCTGGCCCGGATCGCACAGGGGCTGGCCGGGGCCATGATGATGCCGGTGGGCATGTCCGTCGTGCTGCGCCATACACCCAAGGCCGCGCTGATGCGCGCGCAGGCCGTAACCGTGTGGCCCGGCCTGCTCGCCCCCATTATTGGCCCGGTGCTGGGCGGGTTCATTACCCAGGCGCTCGACTGGCGATGGAATTTCTGGCTCAACCTGCCCATCGGGCTGGCAGGGGCGTGCGCGATCCTGCGCTTTGTCCCGCGGGAGGAAAAATCAACGCCGCCCCCCATGGATTTTACCGGATTTTCCCTGTGCGCCGTGGCGCTGACCACGCTGCTGGCCGGTTTCCAGCGCGCGGCGGAAACCGGCCAGCAGCGCGAGATCGCCTTTGGCTGATCATCTTCGGCCTCGCCACCGGATGGGCCGCCGTGCGGCATCTCGGGCGGCATCCCACGCCCATCCTGTCACTGGCCCCGCTGCGCCGCCCCAGCCTGCGCTATGTCGTGCTGTATCCCGGCATCCTGTTCCGCACGCTGTTTTCGGCCATGCCGTTCCTGCTGCCGCTGCTGTTCCAGCTTGGCTTCGGCCTGCGGCCCGCCGCCGCTGGCGGGTGGGTTCTGGTGTATTTCTGCAGCAACCTGGGGCTCAAGCCCTTTACCAGCGCCATACTGCGCCGGTTCGGCTTTCGTGATGTGCTGCTGGTCAACGGGCTGCTGGTTACCCTTTCCATGGTGGCATGCGGCTTTGCCGCGCCGGATACGAACGCGGCGCTGCTGGTGCTGATCCTGATCTTCGCGGGGGCGACACGCTCCATGCAGCTGACCAGCCTGTCAACCATGGCCTTTGCCGATATTGCCAGCAATGAACGCCGTGCCGCGTCGGGACTCCTGTCCATCCTGCAACAGGCGGCATCGGCCGCCGGGGTGGCCTGCGCGGCGTTCAGCCTGTCCTTTTTCCAGCTTCTGGACCACAGCCACGGCACGGGTCTGGCGGAACTGCACGCCACCTTCTTCATCGCGGGCGGTATCGCGCTGGTCGCATCCCTTGGCTGCGTGCGCATGCCCCGCGCGCTGGGGCAGGAAATAAGCGGGCATCGGGCCGCCTGAAGGGATTTCGGGTCAGGGCCTTGCGCTCCTTCCCGCATGCCCGTGCCCACCCGTAAGGAAAGTGCCCGTGCGCAGGCGGGATTCAATATCTTCCAGCGTTGTGCCCGCCGTCTCGGGCACATAGGCCCAGACGAACACGAAGGATATGACGTTGATGACCCCAAACAGCCAGAACGTGCCCGTCGTGCCCAACGCGTTGACGAGGGATAGGGTCACGAGCGAGACCAGCGTGTCGGACAGCCACACGGTGGCGCTGGCCAGCCCCATCGCCTTGCTGCGGACCTGAAGCGGGAAGACTTCGGACGCAACAAGCCAGACCGCCACCGACAGGGAACCGAAATTGAAGAAGATATAACCCAGAAGCGATGCGACCATCAGCACCATGCGCAGCCCCGCGATGGGGGCCGGGCTCAGGAAGATCGCCCCCAGAACGAACAGCGACAGCGCGGCGAACGGCAGCATCCACAGCAGCATCCGGCGGCGGCCGACACGGTCGATCAGCGCGATCCCCATGACCGTGGTGATGGTGGATGTCACCCCCACCAGAACCGACGTAAGCAGCGCCGTGGAGTGGCCCAGCCCCGTTTGTGACAGGATGATCGGGGCGTAATAGACAATGACATTCGGCCCCGAAAGCTGGGACAGGGCGGCAATGCCCAATGCCGCGACCAGCGCGGGCCTGAGCCATGCCTGCCGCAGCGCGCTCCACCGCGTATCCGCATTGTCCGCGTCTTCCTGTTCCACGCACAGAACGGCGTCAAGCTCCGCGCGCACCGGGTCGTGGTGCCCGCGCAGGCGGTACAGGATCGCTATGGCCCGCGCCTCCTGCTCCCTGTGCAGGAGCCAGCGCGGGCTTTCGGGCAGGAACAGCATGCCAAGCGCCAGAAGCACCGCGGGCACCGCCCCCAGCATGAACATCGCACGCCAGCAGTCAGGTGGCCCCGCCATGACGTAACCGACAAAAAAGGCCACAAGCAGACCAAGTGAAAACACCATCTGGAACAGTGATACGAGACTGCCCCGCCGCTCCGCCGGGGCGAGTTCGGCCACGTACACCGGCACGATCTGGGTTGTCGCCCCGATCGCAACCCCTAAAAACAGCCGGGCGATGATGAGAGTCGTCTCATCAGGGGCAAGGCCACAGCCGAAGGACGCCAGAATGAACACGGCGGATGCGAGCATGATGGCGGGACGGCGGCCATAACGGTCCGAAACCGGGCCACTGGCCACGGCCCCCGCCACCGCACCCAGATTAAGCGCCGCCGCCACCCATTCCTGCCCGCTGGTAGACAGGGAAAAGCTCTGGGTAACGTAAATCAGCGCGGATGCGATGATGCCGGTGTCATATCCGAACAGAAGGCCGCCCACCGCCGCGACGGCGGCGGCGATTCCGACATAACGCCGCGCTTCCACCCGCCGGTCATCCAGATGGGCGAACTGCGGCAGCACGGCAAGGGCGCGTTGGCGCATCCGGTGGCGGGCGGAGGCGTGTTCGCTGCTGATGGTGGAAGCGGTTGTCATCCGGCCCTCTCTTTCCATTCGGCCCTGGTTTACGCCGTGGCGCTCCCGCCCGGTTCAGGCGGGGACTTCAAAAATCTCCTGCAACGTGCGCTGCATCACGCCTGCATCCAGCGTCCTGCCCAGCCAGAGTTCGACCCCGATCACGCCCTGATTGACCAGCATGCCCAGCCCGTCCAGCACCGTGCAGCCCCGCGCCCTTGCCGCGCGCAGCAGGTGCGTCATGGGGGGATTGGGAATCACATCGGCCACGACCAGACCCTTGCGCAGCGTTTCCAGCCCTACCGGCGGCAGGGCCTCGGCATCGCCCAGCCCGATGGAGGTCGCGTTGATGAGAATATCGACGTCTCCCGGCACGCTGACCGGCCCGTTCCACGCCGTGGCCGTGGCGGCGCAGGGCGTGTTGTCACGGACCAGTGCGGCGACATTCTCGGCTTTGGCCTCCTCCCGGTTCACGATGGTCAGATGCGCGGCCCCGGCAAGCCCCAGTTCCACCGCGATGGCCCGCGCGGCCCCGCCCGCGCCCAGCAGCAGTACCTTTTTGCCCGCCGGGTCCGTAACCCCCTTCAGCGACGCAAGGAATCCCTTGCCATCCGTATTGTTGCCGACCAGCCTGCCATCCTGGATGGAGACACAGTTCACCGCGCCGATAATCCGCGCGGATTCCGCTAGTTCATCAAGATGTTCGATCACCGCGACCTTGTGCGGCAGGGAGCAGTTGAAACCGATCCACTCCATCGCCACGGCACCCGCCACGGCCTGCGCCAGATGTTCGGGCTTCACGTCACAGTTGATGTAGCGGGCGTCCAGCCCTGCGTGCCGGTACGCGGCCTCGATCATCGCGACGGTGGGGTTGTCGGCGCAGGGCGTCGAAAACGATCCGGTCAGAATACTCCGAAAATTCCTGTCGCCCATGCTGTCACTCCCGTGTGTCTGGCACTCTGCAATCTCTTGCATAGCTATGCACGGGTATGGGGCCATCAAACAACGGCAAAAACGATAACGTTTAGATGAGCCGCGCCGTACTGCGCCGGATAACCAGCCGTGCCTCGATCACGCGGGTGCGTGATACGGGGCCACCTTCCGGCCCCAGCGCCAGATCCAGCAGATCCGTCGCCGCCCCCACGAGGCAGTCCACCTGCTGGTCAAAACTGGTCAGTTCATAGGCATGCCAGCCCGCCTGTGGGATATTGTCATACCCCATCACCACCACATCTTCCGGGCAGTTCAGGTTCCCGCGCTGCCGCAGCGCGTCCAGCGCCCCGCAGGCCATGAGGTCGTTGCTGCTGAACAGCCCGTCGGGCCGTTCGCCACGCGCCAGCAGGCGGCAGATCGCATCATAACCGCTG
>NZ_BAIO01000105.1 GCF_000613305.1 Komagataeibacter kakiaceti JCM 25156 | reverse complement strand
TGGCGACCGTGTTTCTGGAAGTCGCGCGCGACAACGCCCCCGCCATGGCGCTGTATTGCGGGGCGGGCTTTACGCAGGTGGGCCTGCGCCGCAACTATTACCCCGATGGCATGGACGCCTGCGTCATGCGCCGGGAGATTTGAGCACGGTCAGGCGATGGGTCATGCCATCTGCTTCTGTCTGTATTTCCTCCACAACATGACCCAGCAGCTTCAGGCTGCGCGATACATTGTCCAGAGGGGTGGGGCCACGCAGGCGTACAAGCAGTCTTTCCCCGGCCTGAAGTCTGTCAAGCGCCAGACGCGTGCGCACGAAAGTCATGGGGCAGACTTCATTGGTTATATCTATCGCTGTCATCTCAATATCGGACATATTACCATCAAACCTTTGGTGAAGTCGGTTGCGGTCCATCGGGAATTATTTATATAGGACGTATATTTATTCCAGAATGACAGGATCAGATAGATGGCGGATGCAGCTGCGGAAGTTGAAGTGCGGGAACTGACCGCCGAAATCGTTTCGGCCTATGTATCGCGTAATGAACTCAGCGCGGAGACCCTTCCCGATCTGATTCACCGGGTTTACGAGGCCATCTCCACGCTCGGGCGCGTGGAACCCGCGCCGGAAAAGCCGGTGCCGGCGGTTCCCCTCAAGAAATCGGTCTTCCCTGATTACATCATCTGCCTGGAAGACGGGAAGAAGCTCAAGATGCTCAAGCGTCACCTCAAGACCGCCTACAACATGACGCCCGAGGATTATCGCGAACGCTGGGGCCTGCCGCATGACTACCCCATGGTCGCCCCCAATTACGCCAGCCACCGCTCCACACTGGCGCGCAAGATCGGTCTCGGCACGAAACGTGAGGACTGAACCCCCTGTCGTATGGTAACGTAGACAAGCATCTACATGATCGGCTACGCCCGTAAACATGGCAACAGACAGTAACGGACTGCAATCGCGCATCGAGCGTATGTGCACGGAGCGCGGGCTGAAAATGACCGGCCAGCGCCGCGTTATCGCGCGTGTGCTGTCTGAGTCCCATGACCACCCGGATGTGGAGGAACTCTACCGCCGCGCCGCGGCGCTCGATGAACGGATCTCGGTCGCCACGGTCTATCGTACCGTGCGCCTGCTGGAAGAGAACGGCATTCTCGAGCGGCGTGACTTCGGTGGCGGCCGGGCCCGCTACGAAGCCACGGAGGAAGGGGATCACTACCACCTGATCGATGTGGAAAGCGGGCAGGTGGTGGAATTCACCCATGCCGGGCATGCCGCGCTGCTGCGCAGGATCACGGCCGAGCTGGGGTTTGACCTTGTCTCCCACCGGCTGGAACTGTTTGCGCGCAGATTGCCGGACGTGTCACAAGACCAGACCGACCAGGCGGCACCAACAGAGCGGAAAGGCAGATCACAGCCTTGAGTATTGAGAAAACCATACAGTCCCTTTCTACTCTGGACCTGGAACGCAACGGTTTTCCCGAGCTGCGGGGGGGCAATCTGGGTGTCAGGATCGCCGCGACCGAGGAAGAGCGTGATGCCGCCCAGGCGCTGCGTTACCGGGTTTTTTACGAGGAAATGGGCGCCCGCCCCGATTCCCGCACCGCCCGGCTGCGGCGCGATGTGGATGAATTCGATGAATATGCCGATCACCTTCTGGTGATCGACCACGCCATTTCATCCGGGGCGAAGGGGGTCGTGGGCACCTATCGCCTCATGCAGGGTGACGCGGCGAAAAAGCTGGGCCGGTTCTATTCCTCCAGCGAATATGACATCTCGCCCCTGACCGAATTTCCCGGCCGCCTGCTGGAAGTCGGGCGGTCGTGCGTGGACCGGGAATACCGGGGCCGCGCGGCCATGCAACTGCTGTGGCGCGGTATTGCCTCCTATATCTTCCTGCACCGGATTGATGTGCTGTTCGGGTGCGCCAGCCTGCCCGGCACCGACCCCGACGCCCTGTCGGATGAACTGACCTATCTCTACCATAACCACCTCGCGCCCCCGGCGCTGCGGGTCAGGGCGCTGGCGGAGCGGCGGGTGGAAATGCTGCGCGCGGACCCGCAACTGATCGACCACCGCCGGTCGCTCGCCCGCCTGCCCCCGCTGATAAAGGGCTACCTGCGCCTGGGTGGCTATGTGGGTGATGGCGCGGTGATCGATGCGCAGTTCAACACCACCGATGTTGCGGTTCTGGTCAAGAGCGAACTGCTGGCCGACAAGTACTACCGTCATTACGAACGCCGCCTGCGTGACGCGCTGGACTAGTCCGGCGGGCGGAGCAAGAGCGGAATACGGCGCTTCATGATGTTTCTGTACGAGAATTACATGAAGCTGTCGCGCCTGCGCGGGTGGCGGGCGGATCTCGTCATGGCGCTGGCGGGGGGCGTGTACGCCCTGGCCTTCCCACCGTTGCATCTGGTTGTGGTGCTGCCGGTCGCGTTCTGCCTGCTTGCGCGCGCGATTGACAGCGCGGCGGACTGGCGGGAGGCCGCCCGGCGCGGCTTCATGTTCGCGATGGGGCTGTATACGGTCGGCCTGTACTGGCTGATGTACGCCATTCTGATCCGGGCGGATGATTTCTGGTGGCTGGTGCCGCTGGCGTCACCGGGCTGCGCGGTCATCCTCGCGCCGCTGAGCGCGCTGACAGCGGGGCTGAGCAGGCTGGTCCCCCGTGGAACCGGGCGGCTTCTGGCGCTTGCGGCCCTGTGGACGATCACGGACATGGCGCGGGTGTTCGTGTTCAGTGGTTTCCCGTGGAACCCGCCGGGCAGTGTGTGGGAGTTCCCCGGTCTGGCCGGGGATGTCATGATCCAGCCCGCCGCATGGATCGGCGTGGATGGCCTGACCCTGCTGACCTGCCTGCTGTCGCTGGCGCCGCTCTACGCACGGGCGGGGCGGCTGGCCTGCCTTGCGGTGATGGTGGCGTGGGTGGCCAGCGGCGCCCTGCGCCTGACCAGCACGCATGACACCTATCGGCATAACCCGGAGGTTGTGCTGGTGCAGGGCAATGTGCCCGAGACGGACAAGATTACCGGCAGTTCCGATGTCGCGATTTTCCGCCGCTATCTTGCCCTGACCCGGCAGGGCGTGACGCAGGCCCTGCGGGAATCGGACGGGCGGCCCGTTGTTTTCGCGTGGCCGGAATCGGCTTTTCCGGGGCTGCTTCTGGAAGATGACATCGCCCGGCCCATGATCGCGCAGGCCGGGGCGGGGGCTGCGGCGGGCATTATCGGCACCGTGCGCTGGGCGGAAGACCGCCACTGGCGCAACAGCATGGCGGCGCTTCTTCCCCCCGACGGACATGCCGCCGCCATTTATGACAAGGCGCATCTGGTGCCCTTTGGTGAGTATCAGCCCGCTTTCCTGCCCTTCCATGTCGTGCCGGGGGATGGCATGACGCCCGGCCCGAACGTAAGCACGTGGCATCTGCCCGGTATTCCCCCGGTTGGCCCGCTGATCTGTTACGAGGTGATCTTCTCAGGTCAGGTGGTCGATGCCCATGACCGGCCGGATTGGCTCATGAACAGCACCAATGACGCCTGGTACGGCA
The DNA here is from genome assembly GCF_000613305.1 of Komagataeibacter kakiaceti JCM 25156. Next base: position 3,091 of record NZ_BAIO01000105.1, on the reverse strand, counting down.
ACAGCGCCGGTCCGCGCCAGCATCTTGCCGCGGTCCGCCTGCGCGCGGTGGAGGAGGGGATTCCCGTGGCCCGCGCCGCCAATACCGGTATTTCGGCTGTGTTTGACGGGCGCGGCCATGAACTGGCGCGTCTGGGCTGGAACCGGCAGGGGGTGCTTGTCCATACCCTGCCCGATGCCCTGCCCTGTACGCTTTTTGGCCGTTATGGCCGCCTGATCCCGCTGTTGCTGGCCCTGCTGACGGGTCTTGCGGGGCTGTGGTACGGCCGGGTGCTGCGCGGTACGGCCTAGGAAAAATCCGTTTTATTGACCCGGACCCAAATTCATGCATTTTAAATACATGAATTTTTCCGACTCCATCGCGTATTCCGGCGCATGGCATGATTTTTGTGCCGGTCCCGCTTTGTCTGTTCCGGTATGACGGATAATTACGAGTGTATTATAACAGGGAATGATTTAAAAAGGATTAACATCCTCAGTCTCATTGCCTCTGTCGTCATTTTTTGAATTGGCCCCTCATACCGATCAGGAAAGGTAACGCCATTATTGTGACCGGAAAACTGCTTGCAACCTCCAATCCGGTAGATGTGCATGTAGGCAATCGTATCCGGCTGCGTCGCACGTTGCTGGGTATGTCCCAGGAACGGTTGGGGACTGCTTTGGGGCTGACATTCCAGCAGATCCAGAAATATGAACGGGGCAGGAACCGTGTCGGTGCGTCGCGCCTGTACGATCTGGCGGTTGTGCTGGGCGTGCCGGTGGCCTTCTTTTTTGAGGGACTGTCCGAGCAGGGGGACACCGCACCCGATGCGGGCAATGTCGCGGGCATGGCCGCGCCCGATGGGCCGGTGCCCACCGACCCGGCCGTGCAATGCGCCCTGCCATCGGCCCAGCCCGATGACCTGACCCTGCTTTCACGCCGCGAGACCATTGAACTGGTCCGCGCGTATTACGGTATCGAGGATAGTGGTACGCGCCGTCGCGTGCTGGATCTCGTCCGTTCCATGAGCGCGAACTGAGGCGGGGCTATTCCCGCCGCAGGACCTGATCGGTCATGAAGGATGCAAGCCTGCCCGCCCGGAAATCGGCGCGCAGGCGTTCCTCGTCATATTCGGTGCGCACCCAGTCCATGAAGGGCAGACGCCCCTCCGCTTCCGCCTGATAACGCAGGAAAAACGCATCGAGCACCCCGGTGCGGGATGTGTTGAAATGCCCGTTCCTCCATGAAAGCTGGCGCAGGGCCTCCTTCGCCGTGCCGCCTTCGAACAGGATGACAAGGCCCGCCGCCAGCCCGGTACGGTCCGCGCCGGATTTGCAGTGCATGAGCATGGGAAAACGGATGTCGCGGTAAATCCGCTCGAATCGTTCGATCCGGTCCTTGTGCGGGGCATTGCGGCTTTCAAACGCCATGTCGATATGGTGCAGGCCGATCCTGTGCGCCGCCTCCCGCGACAGGACGTCGGATCCGCATTTGCGCTGCCCGCGCAGGTTGACCAGGGTTTTCAGCCCATGGCGGCGCACCGCAAGCCGCAGCCGCCATGGTGTGGGATGGTTGCAGCGATAGACGCGGCCGGGAATGACCACACGGAAGTTGGTCCATGTCTGGCGCAATATGGCATGGTCAACAAACAGGCTGTCGATCCATGCGCGGCTTCGGCCGGCGATGGTGGACAGGTTTCCCTCAAACACCGGCCATGTCCTTTCAGATGGAGCAGATACGAAAAAGGCGCCGGAGTTTTCACATCCGGCGCCTCATCCGTCAATCATGAATGGCGAAACAGGGTGTTACACCTTGCGTTCAAGCTGCAGTTCCTTGATCCGGCCAATGGCGCGGGCAGGGTTCAGGCCCTTGGGGCAGGTCTGGGTGCAGTTCATGATCGTGCGGCAGGCATAGAGCTTGAGCGGATCTTCCAGCGCGTCCAGCCGGTCGCCCGCATGTTCGTCGCGGCTGTCGGCAATCCAGCGATAGGCGGCCAGCAGCGTCGCGGGGCCAAGATAGCGGTCCCCGTTCCACCAGTAGGACGGGCACGATGTCGAGCAGCAGAAGCACAGGATGCACTCCCACATGCCATCGAGTTCCGCGCGCTCCTCGATGCTCTGGCGGCGTTCGGCGTCCGGCGGCGGCGCGGTGTCGGATTTGAGCCACGGCTCGATCGAGCGGAGCTGGGCATACGCCCCGTCCAGATCCGGCACCAGATCCTTGATGATCGGCATATGCGGCAGCGGGTAAATCGCGATGTCGCCCTCAATATCCCTGATGGGCTTGAGGCAGGCCAGCGTGTTTTCCCCCGCGATGTTCATGGCGCAGGAACCGCAGATTCCCTCGCGGCAGGAACGCCGGAACGTCAGGGTGGAGTCGATGTCGTTCTTGATGTGGATCAGCGCGTCGAGCACCATCGGCCCGATGCGGTCCAGATCAATCTCGTAGGTATCGACCACGGGGTTGTTGCCATCATCCGGAGACCAGCGATAGATCCGGAAGGTTTTGACATTGGTAGCGCCGGTGGGGGCCGGAAAGGTGCGGCCTTTGCCCACGGTGCTGTTCTTTGGCAGTCTGAATTCGACCATCGTCTCGTTCCTTTTCCGCCGTTACGTCAGTAGACGCGCTTCTTGGGGGGGAAGACCTGCACATCGTTGGTCAGCGTTTTCATGTGCACGGGGCGGTAGCTTAGCGTGACGTCACCCTTGTCTGTCATGTGGGCGACGGTGTGCTTCATCCAGTTCTTGTCGTCACGGTCGGGATAGTCGTCATGCGCCTGGGCGCCGCGGCTTTCGTGGCGTGCTTCGGCACCCGCCATCGTGACGGTGGCGTTGGCCAGCAGGTTCTCGAACTCGAGCGCTTCCATAAGGTCGCTGTTCCAGATCAGCGAACGGTCATTGATCGAGATATCGGGCAGTTCGCCCCAGATTTCCTTGATCTTCTCGACACCCTGCGCAAGGCTTTCGGTGTTGCGGAACACGGCGGCGTGCTTTTGCATGGTGCGCTGGAGCTTGCCGCGCATGTCGGCCACGTGCGTCTTGCCCTTGGCGTAGCGCAGGCGGTCAAAGCGCGCGATCGCGGCGTCACCGGCCCCGGCGGCAGCGGCGGGATC
>NZ_BAIO01000106.1 GCF_000613305.1 Komagataeibacter kakiaceti JCM 25156 | reverse complement strand
AAAACCCGATGAGACATCGCACCCGCCGCACCGGTGCCTGCCGCCACGCCTGAGCCAGCACCAGCACCAGCACCAGCACCAGCACCAGACAAGGCATCCACCCCTGCGCCCACCCCGGCAACCGGGCAGCAGGAAGGTAGCCCATCGACCGGCGATGCAGCGTCCCCTCCGGCCATGTCCAAGGATGCCGCGCCAGCCGAGCAGCCCGTGGAGAGTGGCAAACCCGCGCCGGATTCAAAATAAGCGGCTGCTTTGTAGGTAATAATACAGGTTTTTGGGAGCCGCCTTTTTTTAAAAAGGCGGCGTTTCCTGAAGCTTTTTGAAAAAAGCTTCACCAAAAACTTCTTCATGTTTTATGGATTTTTTGGGCAGTTTTTACGTAGCCAGAAAATAAAAGGGGGAGAATAAATTCTCCCCCTTTTTTATGAATAATACCTGATTGTGTATTATCTGTTCCCTGCCCGCTTCTTCCGTGACCGCAGGTTATGGGAAATCATCTGGGCGAACTGGAACAGCACTTTCTTGCCCATCTTGCTCTCCCCCGCCTGACGCGTGCGGAAAACGAAGGGCAGTTCGATAATTCTGGGCGGGGTCTTCTGGACCATCAGCATATCCAGAAGAATCTTGAATCCCGTTCCCGACAGTTCATGGACGGATTTTACAAACAGGTCACGGCGGACGGCAAAAAAACCACTCATCGGGTCAGTGATCCGCACGGGCAGGAAATACTGCGCGATCCGTATGCCCGCATTCGACAGCAGCAGCCGCCACGCATTGGCCAGCCCGCTGTTATCGCCGCCCTCCACATGCCTGCTGCCAACCGCGACATCGTAACCTTCAACGGTTATGGCGTCGGCCATGCGTTCCAGCAGGTTTTCATCATGCTGCATGTCCCCATCCATCACCGCGACAACCGGGGCGGAGGAAGACAGGATCCCCTCGATCACGGCGGAGGACAGCCCACGCCGGTCAACACGCACGATACCGCGCACGCGGCTATCGACCGCGCCAGACGCCAGACTTCCTCTATCGTGCCATCAGGCGAATTGTCATCGACAAAGATGAGTTCCCAGTCATGCCGCGTCACCGCCGCAGCCACCGCACGGAACAGCGGCTCGACATTGCCGCGCTCGTTATAGCACGGGATGACGATACTCAGTTCCGGCCCCGGTCGGGGCGCGCACCGGGCATGCATGTCATTATGCGCGGGTGCGGCGGCAACTTGCATGATCGGTAAGGTCCCGGGCGTTCACAGAACAGAGGAGAATATGGCGGGCGACCATCTGGCCGGACCGCGATTCATGAGGCGATTGGAGATAAAACATTTCCCCCCCAACCGCAACCTCCCGGCCAGAATGCGCCCTGAACCAGAACAGGCCGGTCACCTTATTGGCAACCGGCCTGCAAAACTGGTCGGAGTGAGAGGATTCGAACCTCCGGCCCCTGCGTCCCGAACACAGTGCTCTACCAGGCTGAGCTACACTCCGTTGCAGGCGGCTATACAAGCCCATGCCTTTTTACGCAAGGGGATAGATGAAAAGTTTTACAGCGTCGCAACCCTGTCACGCGCGGCGGCCTGTGCCGGCAATGCCTCCAGCGTGGCCATAAGCGTCGCGACATCGGGCACGACCTCGAACAGGTCACGCGCCGTGGGGGCCGCGAAACCGTCCGTAATGCAGGCATCGACCATGGCCAGCAGCGCATCCGCCCAGCCCGCGATGTTGACGATGTAGATCGGCTTGTCATGCTGGCGCAGTTGCCGCCAGGTCATGATCTCGATCGTCTCGTCAAACGTACCCAGCCCGCCCGGCATGACCACGAAGGCATCGGACGCGGCGAACATGAGCGCCTTGCGGTCATGCATGCTTTCGGTCACGGTCAGGTCGGTCACCCCTTCATGCATGATCTCACGGTCATGCAGGAAGGACGGGATGATGCCCGTAACCGTGCCACCGGCGGCCAGCGTCGCATCCGCCACGGCCCCCATGAGCCGACATGCCCCCCGCCATAAACCAGCTTTACGCCAGCCTGCCCCAGTGCTGTGCCCAGCCTGCGGGCCTCGGCCGCATATTCCGGCCGCGACCCGAAACGCGAACCACAAAAAACGGCAACGGATGAAATCTGCATTTACCCAGCTCAGCTCCCCGCGAAAAATATCATACAGTCAGTCAGCCCGCGCGCAGATCAGCGCGGCAGGAATTTCAGTACAATGGTCGCACCCACACCGGCCAGCGTAAACAGGGCCGAGACAAGAAACAGCGCGCCGTACCCCATTGTCTGGATCACCAGCCCCAGCAATGGCCCCGACAGCCCCACCGCGATATCGAGAAAAACCGAAAAGGCCCCCAGCGCAGCCCCCCGGTTTTCCGGCCCGACGCGCGTGACCGCCAGCACCCCCATGGCGGGAAAGACCAGCGAGAATCCCGCCCCGGTCAATATCGCCCCCAGGGCCGCCCCCGCCACGGTGTGGCACCGCCACAGCACCACCAGCCCCAGCGTTTCCACCAGCAGTGATACAAGGGTGACAATCAGCCCGCCCCGGCGGTCAATCTGGCGGGCGAACAGGAACCGGATCAGGCAGAACATGAGCCGAACCCGGTCAGGGCCACGGCCGCGCCATTCCAGTGGTTATTGGCGTAGAACAGGGCCAGGCAGGCGGAAATCGTACCGAACCCGACCGAACCGCAGGCCAGCACCAGCCCATGGGGCAGCACGCGCATGAACACCGCGCGGAATGGCATGGGCGGCGCGCTGCTGGGCACGGGCGGCACGGGGTCGTACTGCCGCGCCAGCACGAACCCGAACAGGGCCAGAACAGCGGACAGCACGCCCACCATGGTCAGCCCCCCATACGGCAGCGGCAGGCCGGACAGGATCTGCCCGATCGGCGCGCCAAGCGCGATCCCGCCATAGGATGTGATCCCGTTCCATGAAATGACCTGCGCCGTACGGGCCGAGCCCACGCGCCCGATATTCCACATGATCGCCCCCGTCGCGGTCCAGCTTTCGCCCACCCCCAGCAGGATGCGGCTCAGGATCAGCAGCATGACGGAAAGCATGGCGAAATGCAGCAGCACGCCGGACAGCAGCAGCATCACGCCCGACAGGGTGCATATGGCCAGCCCCTTCACCACCGTGGGCTTGGCCCCCAGGCGGTCCGTCTGGCGTCCGGCGCTGGCGCGGGAGGCGAAGGTGGCGAGATACTGGAGGGAGACGGCGAACCCGGCCAGAACCGTATTGTAGCCAAGCACATCGTGCACGAAAACCGGGATGACCGCCATCGGCAGGCCGATATCGATATAGCACAGCAGATTGAACAGCACGACGGACAGGATACGCCGTGTATGGGATACCGATGGGGCCTGCGAGCCGGACATGATACGCGTAAACTCCACGAGAGGATCGACCGGCGCACATGACGGCAGCCCGGACCGGCGGACGGAATGCGTTGAAACGAAATAACAATACGAATTATGGAAAAAACCGCAAAATCCAGATGATGGCATCAACTCCCGCATCATACCCCTGTTGCAGGACATGCGGGTGCACACGATATGATTACAGAGGATGGCCCCCCGATGACGCAATCCCCCACGCCGGATGCAGGCGGATATGTGACCGTTTCCACCCGCACCGCCTATGAAAACCCATGGACCCGCGTAAGGGAGGACATCATCATCCGCCCCAACGGCATTCAGGGCCTGTACGGGGTGGTGGAACGGGGGGATTTTGTCGTGATCCTGCCGCTATGGAATGATGCGGGGGCACCGCCACGCGTCACCCTTGTCAGCCAGTACCGCTACCCCGTGGGCAGGCGGATGTGGGAACTGCCCATGGGCATGTGGGAACACCGCCCCGACGCCGCGCCACAGGATGTGGCGCGTGGCGAACTGCGGGAGGAAACCGGCCTCACCGCCACCGAAATGCGTGATGCCGGGCTCCTTTATCAGGGGGCGGGCTACTCCACGCAGAAAGGGCGGGTCTACCTTGCCACCGGCCTGAGCCAGGGGCCGCACCAGCGCGAGGAAACGGAAGAGGACATGACCTGCCACACCGTCACGCTGGCGGAGATGGAAGCCATGATCGCGAATGGACGCATGACCTGCATGGTCACGATCGCGGCATTCGGGCTGATCCGGGCGCGGGGGTGGATCTGACCCTCCACGCCCGGACTTCCTATTCCTTGCGCAGTGGCGTGAGGTAACGCGCCAGATTGACGCGCAGCGGCATGAGGTAGGTGTTGCCCCCCGCGCTGGCCACAGCCTGCATCATCTGCCGGGCAAAGGCGATGTTCGCCTCCATCGTCGGTTCGAAATCGGGGGGGAAGATAACGTGATTCGTCGTTTCCCAATAGGAACGTGACTTGGGACCGACGACGGGGGAAATCCCCCAGAACACATTTTCCCCATGCAGCCAGTTCATGCACAGGTCAAGCATGCGCATGTCAAACACGGGCTGGGTGAACAGGCCCGCCGCCCCGGCATCCTTCTTGCGCGCGATGGCTCCATTTCCTGATACGGCGCGCGGCGGTACGGATCAAAGGCGGCGTACACGGTCAGGTGCGGCGCTTCACGGCGATAGCGGGTGATGATGCTCTCGGTCGTGTTGGGGTAGGTCCGGTGCTTCAGATCCGATGGCGGATCGCCCTGCACCACCAGCACCTCGCGCAGGCCCTCATCCTCGGCACCCGGCAGGGGGGCGTCGGGGGCGATGTCGATGGCGCGGATATGGGGCACAACGCGGGGGAAGACGGGCCGGATCAGCGCAGCCGCCTCCCAGCTTCGCAGGGGGAAGCGCAGCAGATCGGGAATATTGATCATCTGCGCATCGGGAAACACCGCGCTGACTTCCTGCGCATCGCGCAGCAGCGTTTCCGGGTCACGCGGAATCAGTTCTACAGAAGTCAGGGTCATTTTTCTTCCTGTCTACTACGCGGCGGCGTTCTCAGCCTGCCCGTGCTTCCACGATCATGCGCGCCGCATCAAGGGTGTTGCGGAGCAGGCAGGCGATCGTCATGGGCCCGACCCCGCCGGGGACGGGGGTAATCATACCCGCGTGCCGCACGACCTCGTCGAATTTCACGTCCCCGACCAGCCGCGTCTTGCCCGAAGGCAGCGTGACACGGGAAATGCCCACGTCAATGACCGTGGCGCCGGGCTTGATCCAGTCGCCCCGCACCAGTTCACGCACCCCGGTCGCCACCACCACAATATCCGCCCGCCGCGCCAGGCCGCCGTATCGCGCGTGTCGATATGCGCCACGGTTACGGTGCAGCCTTCCTGCAGCAGCAGTTCCGCCATGGGACGCCCCACAAGGTGGGAGGCCCCGATCACCAGCGCATCCTTTCCCCGCATGTCGCCCACGTAATGGCGCAGCAGCAGCAGGCAGCCCAGCGGGGTGCAGGGCACCAGCCCCGGCAGGCCCAGCGCCAGCCGCCCGGCATTGACCACGCCCAGGCCATCCACATCCTTTTCAGGCGCGATGGCGTTGGTGACCGCGACCGGGTCCAGCCCGGCGGGAAGCGGAAGCTGGACAAGGATGCCATGGATTTCGGGGTCCGCGTTCAGGCGCGCGACCAGCCCCAGCAGTTCCTCCTGCGATGTGGTGGCGGGCAGCATGTGCATGAACGAGCGCATACCCGCGCGGTGGGTCTGCAGCGCCTTGTTGCGCACATAGACCTCACTGGCCGGGTCGTTGCCCACCAGCACCACGGCAAGGCCGGGCGTGATGTGATGCCGGTCGTAGAACGCCTGGACATCGGCCGCGATATCCTGTGTCAGACGGGAGGCGAATCCCTTGCCATCAATCAGGCGGGCGCCGGATGGCTCCTGCGTTTCGGATCGTGCTGGGCCGGTCATCATCCCTCCGGAAACAAACATGGCAATGCGAGCAGATAAGGCAAGAAACCGCCCCGCCACAATCATCGCCGCCCGTTTTTTTGGACGGAACGGCAAAAAATTCCTCCACATCCCCATCGGAAGATACAAAAAGGGCCGACGCATCGCTGCGCCGGCCCAAAGACTGCCCCGATAGACGCTGCCGGGTTTACTGGTCGTCGTCCTCACCGGCGGCGGCGTCGCCTTCATCCGCGTTGGGGCTGACCGCCACGAAAACGCTCTGCCCGTTGCGCACCACGCGCAACAGCACGGAATGATTGGCCTGAAGCGCCTGCCGTATGGCGGACACCGTGGCGCGCGGGTTCTCGACCGGCACTTCGCCCACCGCCTGAATCACATCGCCCGCGTGAATACCCGCCTGCTCGGCCGGGGAGCCGGGCTGCACATCGCTCACGACCACGCCGCGCACGCTGTCCTCCAGCCCCAGCTGCTGGCGCAGGTCCGGGGTCAGGGGGGCAAGGGTCACGCCCAGCCGGGGGCCTTTATCCGTGTCATGCGGGGCGTCGCCCACCGTGCTGTCAGCGGTGCCGCCCTTGCCCAGACTGGCGATGACGATGCTGGCCGTCTGCGGTTTGTTGTTGCGCAGGTAGGAAACGGAGGTTTTGGTGCCCGGCACGATGGAGGCGACCTTGACCGCCAGCGTATGCGGCGTGTCGATGGACTGGCCATT
>NZ_BAIO01000107.1 GCF_000613305.1 Komagataeibacter kakiaceti JCM 25156 | reverse complement strand
CTGGCGGTCGGTCTGGCCCGGAAGATCGGGCAGCGGATGGAGCAGCAGCGGGAAGCCGAACGCCAGAGGCAGGAGCTGGCGCGTCAGGCCGAGATCAAACGCCAGCAGGACATCCGGGCGGCCGAGGAAGCCCGGAAAGCCGCCGAGAAGGACCGCCAGAAGCAGCTCCAACAGGAATTGGGTCAATCCTTGGGTCGCTCACGAGGACGGAGCAGGGGGCGGGATTATGATAACGGGCCAGATATGGGGTTTTGAGAGGTCGCAGAGGAGAGCGTATTCGAAGAGCTTGTGGGTTCTGATGTGTTTTTCTGGGTATCTGTTTGAGTTTTAATTGTTTTTTTGTCTGACGAGCTAAATAGTTCTTCGACGATTTCTTTGTTAAACTCCGCTTCCAAATCCTTAATTCCTCCAGAGAAAGACAAATTCTGGATGCCTAGTCCCATTGAAGACGAAACAGGAGTATTTTCGCTATTTAAGGCACGTCCGTTGGGTGTTTTGTCCAAACGTTCAATTAAATCTGAATGTCCAGTTAAATTAGATGATAGTTGGAAACTTGTTATCGTTCCGCTGTCAGTTTGAATGGTTGTTTCTTGAATATTGATTGCTAATGTGGATGAACCAGTCCATCCTACTACTCCGGAGATGGTTCCTTCTTTTTGCCAGAGGTCGAGTATTTTCGTCGCTATAGGGTTTGATCCTGTATATTCATTGTTAAAATGAAATTCTGGATTATTTAGATCAGCATAAGCAGCATTTATTTTTTGCATGAACGGACTGTTCTCCGTTTCTTGATCAAAGGAAAGATCAAGCCATAAATTCCATGATTGTCCATATATTCGTCACGCATTTCATCGGCCACTGCAAAAGCATTCCACTTTTCGGCATCTGATGTGGTGGTGCTGCTTATTATTTTCCCGAGGGCGTTATATATTTTTTGTATTGTTCCTGTAGAGTCTGAAATTATGTTGCTGCTGGTATTTGTATAATTTTGCGCCTCTTTAGATAAAACTATCTTGTCTTCGCCATTATCATTAAGGACGCTTGATTCTTCTGATGTATTGCTAACGACTGCTTTTTTGGAGTTGGTGTAATCCAAAAGATCACTTGTAGCAGGAGTATGAGACCATGTGGCGGACCACGAAAGGTTGGTCGTTGTAATGGTCGTCATCAAGTGCCCCTGCTACAGATTTTAATCCATTCTGGTTCTAAGAAAGAACAAATGGGTAATGAAAAGGTTAATAAATGGTGGTTATTTTATGGAGAAATAACCACCCAGATAGCCGACGCCACTCCATGGCCCAGACACTGGAGCGGTGCATGTCGGGAAATATGTTTCATTCGGGAATGACATTGGAAATGCTTGGTAGTTCGAATAATATTCATGGAGGGATGATGAATATGAGAGGATTATATTGAAGGAGCATCCATACTGTTGAGTGGTGGATGCTGATTTTACTTCAAATTGTATTGAAATATTCTGTTTATCTGGTCCTGATGCGTTTGCAATTGTACTGGTTGCCCCTGTTAGGACAGTAAGGAGTGGAATAGACGAAGGGGTAACACCTGATGTCGCAGTGTAGTTACTGACCAGAACACTTTGCGGAGAGCCATTAAAAAGCTGGATTTGGCCACCTGCTGCATGAGCCGTACTTGCAAAATGCAGGGTGGAGACCCCAATGATACCGAGCGAAAGCAAGAGATTCTTAAGGAACATGATCATTTCCTATTATTACTCTTGAACACTATGCCTATGGCAGCGGTATGTTGACACGTTCAAGATAGAATTAGATTAGTGATTTACTCATAAGTTATTCAATAAACATTCTGATGATTTAGGCTTCTGGCCAGAACTCTTCGTCCATCATCTGGTTAAAAGACCATGGGCAGACAGAGGGGAAAGTGCTTTCGGAAAAGCCGGTTTCTAGTGCTGCGTCACGGCGTGCGCGGCGGTAGGCTGTGTCAATGCTGGCTTCCAGCACACTCCTCAGGCTTGGATTGTCGGCCATATGATCGGTCAACGCATCGCGAGTATTGGCAATTGACAGACGCCATGAAGCGCCACGGCGCACAGGCTGGAACTCCCATTTGAGCAGATGGAGAAGCAGCACGGTCAGACGGCTGATGAGTTCGCGCTTTTCCGATTTGCCCATGCTCTCGATCTCCTCGGCGATGTGTTCAAGGTCAGCCTCGGAGAGCTTTCCGGCACGCAGTAATCCGGCCTGCTCGGTCGTCCATGCGTAAAAATCATGGTCGTAAAGAGTGCTGCTCATGATGCCCCCCCTTGGAGGAGTTCTAGTTGCATGGGCGGCCGGGTTTCCGCGGCCTGTGCCTTGCGGACGTCAAGCGAACCATTCCATGCCACGTGCGGGTTGATAAAATACACGGCGACACCTCGTCCCTGCATCCCTTCGATTTTGCGCCGTTCGCGGCGGATTACGCCCATTTTTTCCAGTGTACCCATGATTGTACTGACATGTTTGGGGGCACATCCAATCTTTTCGGCGAGCTGGTCGCGGGTGAGCAGTACTTCGCCAGTGTCCTGCCGGAGATTAAGCAACACTAGGTCGAAGGCATGGCGCACCTGATTGGGCCGGTCGTCAGATGGTAACTCACGGATGGCGTCCCAGATGGTGGCGGTCTGCATACGGCTCAACATGGTGAAACCTCCCGGCCAAAGCCCTTCGGTGGTGTCTGGTCGCGCGGCCTTCTGTAGCGCGTGTGTGGCCCTTGAGATGGCTATACGCGCCTCTCCGGGCAAATGCTTCAGGAGTTCTTCGGACAGGAGCGAGAGCTGCTCGGCCGCTTGTGCCGCTTCCTCCTGTCCGGATCGCTGCGGCTTGGTGGTGAGGCGCACAATCTGGGCCATGTTTCGCTCCCTGTGGAGAACTCGTTTTTAAGTCCCGGAATCCGGGATCAATTAGTCCCAGAATCCGGGACTTAAAACAAGAGGTTTTTCTTGGTTCTCTGCGGGGTGTGGCGATCCCTAAGAAAGAGAAAAGAATCTAATCCCCCTGTTGTCCCCCCTTTTCCCGGTGGAAAACTGCCATTTTGGGGTCTGGTCCGGCGCCCTGCGGTCGGGCTACGCCGCTCCCGCTCCGCGCTCGCCTGGACCCTGTGACGCCGGCAGAATCGGGCGAGAGAAAATGGCTCAGGAAGCGACGAGGGGGCTGGCCGGCTTTCCTCTCCCGATGACGGTCAGGGGATATACCAGCCTGCCATATTCCCTTTGGCGTCAGCTGGGGGAAGCAGACCCGTTTTCCGTCCCGTGTGGAGCGTTGCCAATCATGGCCCATGCACTGGCTGACGAGATCGAGGCTGCCGAGCTGGTCGAGGCCATAGGCCCGCTGTCCGGCCGGGGTGTTGGCCCAGCTCGCGGCGGCCTCCTGATTCCGGGCTTTCTGGTATCCGTCCGCGTGCCCGCTACTCCACCCGGCCCGTTGTCCGAAGAAATATCCCCCGCCAAACGCCACCAGAACGATCAGGAAGGCGGTCAGGCCCGTCCAGAGTAGGGAAGACCGTATTTCGGCTTGAGCGGCCTGTAGCGCCTTCTGTGAGGCTTTGGTGGCCTGTCCAAGCGCAGCCTGCATTTCGGTCGACCGGTCGTGTTCCTGCTGCCTTCGGGCCACCTGATCGGACTGGACGGCCCGGAGCAGGCGGTTTGTCTCTGCCATTTCCCGGCCGAGCTGGTCGAACGCGGCCAGCCCGTCATCCAGCTCGTGTTCGCCGGTCATGACCGGTCAGGCTCCGGCTTCTGCCAGCCCTCGAACGCCTTGTGGTCATGGTCGCGGGTGATGCGTTTCATCAGCTCGTCGATGACCCGGCCGAAGCGTTCATCCTTCCCGGCTGCGTCGATCAGGAGGCCCCCGAGGATGACCTTGCGGCGTGTGTCCCGTTTGCGTGCCTCTGCGGTCTGTCTGGCAAGCAAAGCCTGATACCGGGCCTTGGCCTGCTCGACCTGCTGTTTTGCCTTCTCGATGGGTGTCATTTTTTCTCCCGCACCAAGTGGGTGCAATGGTCTGTCGTTATTCCTGTCCCCGTGTGACCCTGTTGATGATACCCCATTTTCAAGAAGTTTCCTTGATTCGTCGTGAAGGCCAAATAACCCTTGCGACGAAGGAGTGAAGGGCGCACTTTAGCATTGTTCCAATGCGTGCGTCAGAGACGTTCCTTCCCTGAACCCTTCCTTATCCCGGTGAGTCGTGGCGATCTATCACCTGTCCGTCAAATCCATATCCCGTTCGGCCGGTCGCAGTGTCGTGGCTGCTGCTGCCTATCGTTCGGGTCAGGAATTGACGGACGAACGGCAGGGTCTGACGCACGACTACACCCGCAAACAGGGGGTCGAAGATGCGTTCATCGTGGCTCCTGATGGCGCGGGCTGGGCGCAGGACCGGAACGCCCTGTGGAACGCAGCCGAAGCGGCCGAGAAGAGGAAGGACGCCAAGACCGGCCGGGAATACGAGCTGGCGTTACCGGCCGAGCTGGACGCGGGTGCACGGAAAGAACTAGCCCGGGATTTCGCCCGTGAGCTGGTGGAGCGTTACGGGGTGGTGGCCGATGTGGCGATCCATGAACCCGGCCGGGAAGGGGATAACCGGAACCATCACGCCCATATCCTCACCACGACCCGGACGGCTGGGGCGGCTGGTCTGGGGGCCAAGACGCGGGTTCTGGACGTGGCCAGCACCGCCTCGGCCGAGATTGAGCATATGCGGGGCGTGTGGGCGCGCCAGGTGAACATGGCGCTGGAACGGCACCAGGTCGAACAGCGGGTAGATCACCGGAGCTTCGAGCGCCAGGGGAAGGAACAGGAGCCGACCCGGCACATGGGGGTGTCAGCGACCGCCATGGAGCGTCAGGCGGCCCGCGAGATCCCCGGCCGGAAGCCAGTGACGGATCTCGGGAAGCGGAATGCGGAGATCCGCGAGCGGAATCGGGTTCTTGAGGCGGCCCGCAAGGCCATGGAGAAGGCGCAGGAGTTGTTCTCCGGCCTTGAGAAGAAGGCCCGG
>NZ_BAIO01000108.1 GCF_000613305.1 Komagataeibacter kakiaceti JCM 25156 | reverse complement strand
CTGCGGGATGGCGTGAAAGGGTCATCCGGTTCAGGAATCCTGCTGGGGGGAGAGACGATGGCGCCGGGACAGCCGCCCGTACAGCCGGTTGAAACATGTGCGGCAGACAATCGCGAGCCGATCGAGGTAAAGATAGACGACCGGCGTTGTATAGAGCGTCAGCGCCTGACTGACGAGCAGCCCCCCCACGATCGCGATGCCCAGCGGGCGGCGCAGTTCCGAGCCATAGCCATGGCCGAATATGAGCGGCAGCGCCCCCAGTGCGGCGGCGAACGTGGTCATCATGATCGGGCGGAAGCGCAGCAGGCAGGCGGTGCGGATGGCGTCCAGCGGCGTGTGTCCCTCATCGCGCTCGGCGGTCAGGGCGAAATCCACCAGCATGATCGCGTTTTTCTTGACGATGCCGATCAGCAGGATCACCCCGATCATGGCGATGAGCGAGAATTCCTCGCCAAACACCTGTAGCGCCAGCAGCGCGCCCACCCCGGCCGAGGGCAGGGTGGACAGGATGGTCAGCGGGTGGACATAGCTTTCATACAGGATGCCAAGCGTCATGTACACCGCCGCCAGCGCCGCCAGGATCAGCAGCGGTTCATTATTGACCGACTTCTGGAACTGCGCGGCGTTCCCGGCGAAGCTGCCCTGGATATTGGCGGGCATGTGCAGGCGCACGGCTTCCTCGTTGATGATCTGCACCGCCTGACTGAGCGAGACGCCATTGGCGAGGTTGAACGAGATGGTGCTGGAAACGGACTGCCCCGCATGGTTGACGCTGAGCGCCGTCAGCGCGGGTCTGAGGACCGAGACCAGTGTCAGCGGCACCATTTCCTCCGAACTGGTTGAAACGGCGGACCCGCTGGAGGTGCTGTTGCCGCCCGCCAGCGTATTGGCGATCTGGTTACGGAACGACTGCGCGCTGAGCTGGGACGCGGTGGTGCCCGTGTCGGTACGCACACGGATGGTGTTGGACTGCGTGCCGCCCCCGGCCGATCCCCCCGCCACACTGACCCAGACCTGCCTGAGCGTGCCCGGATCCTGCCAGAAACGCGGTTCGACCTCCATCACCACGCGGTACTGGTTGAGCGGGTTGTAGATGACCGAGCCGCGCGCTGGCCATAGGCGTCGAACAGGGTATTGGACACGAGCTGTGGCGTGATGTTGAGGCGGCTGGCCGTATCGCGGTCCACCACCACGTCCAGCGCCGATCCCCCCTGAAGCACGTCCGATGAAATGTCGGACAGTTCACGATGTTTCTGCAGCGCGGTGACAAGCTGCGGCGTCCATTTGTACAGATCCTGCGATGAATCGGACTGGAGCGAATACTGGTAGGCCGCGTTGCTCTGCCGCCCGCCAATGCGCAACTGCCCCGGCGCGGAGGCATAGAACTGCGCGCCCACCATCTTGCGCAACCGGCGCGAGATGCGCGCGATGGTGACGGCAGGCGGGTCGGTGCGCAGGGACTTGTCCTTGAGCACCACGAACAGGTTGGCCTGGTTGGACGTGCCGCGCCCGCCCATGAACCCCATGACGCGCGATACGTCCCGGTCCGCCATGATGGCCTTCTGCACGGTGGCGATCTTGCCCTGCATGGCCTGGAACGAGATCGACTGGTCACCCTGCAGGTGGCCCATCAACATGCCCGTATCGGATTCGGGAAACAGGCCCTTGGGCATCTTGATGAACAGGCCGACCATGATGGCGATGGTCAGCGGCAGGGACAGGATGGTCAGCCGCCGGTGCGTGATCGCCCATTCCAGCGACTGCGCGTAGCCCTGCTGGGCGGCATGGAGCGCGCGCTCCAGCCGCTGCCCGATCCGCCCCATGATCCCCTTGGATGGCGTGGCCTCATGGCGGCGTAGCAGGTGCGCCGTCATCATGGGGGTCAGCGAAAGCGAAAGCACCATGGAGATGACGATGGTGATGGACATCGTCATGGCGAATTCATGGAACAGGCGCCCCGCCACGCCGCTGAGCAGCAGGATGGGCAGGAACACCGCGATCAGCGATACGGTAATGGACATGACCGTGAACGCGACCTCACGCGCGCCCAGCAGCGTGGCCTGCAGGCGGTCCATGCCCGCCTCCATGTGGCGGCTGATGTTTTCAACCACCACGATGGCGTCATCCACCACGAACCCGGTGGAGATGGTCAGCGCCATGAGCGACAGGTTGTCCAGCGAATACCCCATCAGTTTCATCACGCCAAAGGTGGTGATGATGGAGGTCGGCACCACGATGGCCGGGATGATGGTGATGCGCGGTGAATGCAGGAACACCAGCACCACCAGCACCACCAGCACCACGGACAGGACAAGCGTGAACTGCGTATCGGCCAGGGCCGCGCGGATGGTGGTGGAGCGGTCCATGAGATCGCCAAGATCCACATCTCCCGGCAGCGCCGCGCGCAGGGTGGGCAGCTTGGCGCGGATCTGGTCGTTGGTGCTGATGATGTTGGCCCCGGCCTGCGCGAAGATGATGGCCAGCACGGCGGGCCTGCCATCGACATACCCGGCGTTGCGCACGTCCTCCACGCTGTCGCGCACATAGGCCACGTCCGCCAGCCGTACGGGGCGGCTGTCGTGATAGGCCACGATCAGGTCACGATAGGCCTGCGCGTTATGCACCTGATCATTGGTGGCGAGCACGAAGCGGCTGTCACCCTGATCGATGAAGCCCTTGGGCGTATGCGCGTTGGCCGAGGCGAGGGCGGCGCGGATGTCCTCGAACCCGATGCCGAATTTGTACAGCGCCAGCGGGTTCATCTCCACCCGCACCGCCGGCAGCGAACTGCCGCCGATTTCCACCTGCCCCACCCCCTGTATCTGGGAGAGATGCTGCTGGAGCACGTTCGACGCCAGATCGTACAGTTGCGGGGCCGTGCGCGTCCGGGATGTCAGCGCCAGGATCATGACCGGCGCGCCGTTGGGGTTGGCCTTGAAATAGCTGGGGTTCTGCCGCAGCGACGTGGGCAGGTCGGCATGCGCGGCCTGAAGGGCGGCCTCCACATCGCGGGCCGCGCCGTTGATGTCGCGATCCAGCGAGAACTGCAACGTGATCCGCGCCTGATTGGCGGAGGACTGGGAGGTCATTTCCGTCAGCCCCGCGATCGCGCCCAGATGGCGCTCCAGCGGGGCGGCGACCGAGCTTGCGATTTCCTCGGGCGAGCCGCCAGCCTGCCGCGCCTGCACCTGTATGACCGGGAAATCGATATTGGGCAGGTCGGCCACTGGCAGCGTGACAAAGCCGATCACGCCCCCCAGCAGCAGCGCCACGGTCAGCAGGATCGTGGCGACCGGCCTGCGGACGAACAGGGCCAGCGGGTTCATGCAGGGGCCTGCGGGCCGGGCAGGCCATCCGTGTCGTGGTCACCATCCGCCCCGCCAAACCGTGCGCGCAGTTTCTGGCTGATCCCGTCCATGAGCAGGTAGATGACCGGTGTGGTGAACAGCGTCAGCAACTGGCTGACCAGCAGCCCCCCTACGATGGCGATGCCCAGCGGGCGGCGCAGTTCCGAACCGGTGCCGGTGCCGATGACCATGGGCACCGCCGCCAGCATGGCGGCCAGCGTGGTCATGAGGATGGGCCGGAAACGCAGCAGCGCGGCATGGCGGATGGAGGCGATGGGCGACATCCCCTCCACCCGTTCGGCCTCAAGCGCGAAGTCGATCATCATGATGGCGTTTTTCTTGACAATGCCGATCAGCAGCACAAGCCCGATGATGCCCATCACATCCAGCCCCGCCCCCGTCACCCACAGCGCCAGCAGCGCGCCAATCCCGGCCGAGGGCAGGGTGGACAGGATGGTGATGGGATGGACGAAACTTTCATACAGGATGCCCAGCACGATATAGACCGCCACCAGGGCCGCCAGCACCAGCCATGCCTCGTTGGAAAGCGAACTGCGGAAAGCCGCCGCCGTGCCCTGAAACGCGGTCTGGAAACTGGCGGGCAGGTGAATGTCCGCCGCCGCCTGCTCGATCGCATCCGTCGCATCGCCCAGCGCGTAACCGGGCTTTACGTTGAACGAGACCGTGGTGGCTGGGAACTGCCCCACATGCGTGATCAGCAGCGGCGCGGTATCGCGCGTGACGCTGGTGACGGCGGCCAGCGGCACCAGCCCCGATGTCGGCGCGCGTGTCGGGCCGGAGGTGCTTTCCCCCGCGTTGCCGCTGATGCCGGGCAGGTAGATCTGGTTGAGCGAGCCCATGTCGTGCTGGAAGGCGGGATCGGCCTCCAGAATCACGCGGTACTGGTTGGACTGCGTGAAGATGGTCGAGATCTGGCGCTGGCCGAAACTGTCATACAGGACGTTGTCGATGGTCTGCGGCGTGATGGAATACCGCGCCCCCGTGGTGCGGTCGAGATCGACATGCGCCACCAGCCCCGCCGCCTGCAGGTCGGACGTCACATCCGACAGGGCCGGTTCCTGCTGCAGGCGGGCGATGAATTTCGGCACCCATGTAATGAACTGGTTGTAGTCCGGGTTTTCCAGCAGGAACTGGTACTGCGTGGCCGCGACCGAGGTGTCGAGCGAGAGATCCTGCACCGGCTGGACATACAGTTCCGCCCCGGCGATGTCGGCCGTTTCCGCGCGCAGGCGGTCAGCGACCTGCCGCGCCGTGGCGGTGCGCGTGCCCAGCGGCTTCAGGTTGATGAGGAACCGCCCCTGGTTGAGGGTGACGTTCTGCCCGTCCACCCCCACGAAGGAGGACAGGCTGCTTACATCCGGGTCCTGCAGGATCCGGTCGGCCAGTTCCTGCTGGTGGCGTTTCATGGCGGTGAAGGACGTGGATTGCGCCGTGACCGAGATGCCCTGGATCACGCCCGTATCCTGCACGGGAAAGAAGCCCTTGGGAATGATCACGGCCACCACGCCGGTCAGCACCAGTGTCAGGGCGAACACCGCCAGAGTCAGCCGCTGGTGGCGCAGCACCACGTCCAGCGCGCGGCCGTACCCCGCGATCGTCGCCTTGGTCCACCGTTCCACGGCGCGCGACCATGCGGGTTCGTCGTGGCCGTCGCTGCGTTCATGCAGCAGGCGGGCGCACATCATCGGCACGAGCGTGAGCGAGACCACGGCGGAGAGGATGATCGTCACCGCCAGCGTCATGGCGAATTCATGGAACAGGCGGCCCACCACATCGCCCATGAACAGCAGCGGGATCAGCACCGCGATGAGCGAGACGGTGAGCGAGATGATGGTGAACCCGATCTCGCCCGCGCCCTTGAGCGCGGCCTCCATGCGGCTGTCGCCCATTTCGATGTAGCGGGCGATGTTCTCGATCATGACGATGGCGTCATCCACCACGAAGCCGGTGGCGATGGTCAGTGACATGAGCGAGAGGTTATCGAGCGAGAAGTCCAGCAGGTACATGACCGCCAGCGTGCCCACCAGCGAAAGCGGCACCGACAGGCTGGGAATGAGCGTTGCCGGCACATTGCGCAGGAACACGAAAATCACCCCCACCACCAGAACCAGCGCAAGCCCCAGTTCGAACTCCACATCCTCGACCGAGGCGCGGATGGTCGTGGTCCGGTCGGTAAGCGGCGTGATGGTGATGCCCGGCGGCAGCGCCTGCTGCAGGCGCGGCAGGGCGTATTTGATGTTGTCCACCACCGAGATGACATTGGCGCCGGCTGGCGCTGCACGTTCATGACCAGCGCGGGCGTGCGGTTGGCCCAGGCGGCCAGCTCGGTGTTTTCCGGGCCTTCCACCACCGTGCCGATGTCGCGGATGCGCACGGGGCCGTTGTTCTGGTAGGCGATGACCTGGTTGAGGAGCTGTTCGGGGCCGGAGAGCTGCCCGTCGATGCGCAGGGTGGTCGCGCGGCTGGGGCCATCGAACGTGCCGGTGGGGGAGTTGACGTTCACATTGCCGATCGTCGTGCGCAGCGTATCGAGGTCGATGCCGAACGAGGTCAGCTTGGGAATGTTCACCCGCACGCGCAGCGCCTTGCGGTTGCCGCCGGACAGCGTCACCAGCCCCACACCCGAAATCTGGCTGATCTTTTCGGCCAGGCGGGTGTCAACATAATCCTCCACCTCCGTCAGCGGCATGGTGGCCGATGAGATGCCCAGCGTCATGACCGGCGTATCCGCCGGGTTGACCTTGGCGTAGACCGGGGGGGCGGGCAGGTCGGTCGGCAGCAGGGAGTTGGCCTGATTGATCGCGGCCTGCACCTCCTGCTCGGCAATGTCCATGGTCATGTCCAGGCCGAAGCGCAGCGTAATGACCGACGCCCCGCCCGAGGAGCGGGAGGTCATCTGCTCCAGCCCCGACATTTCACCAAGCTGGGTTTCCAGCGGCGCGGTGACGGAGGTGGCCATCACGTCCGGGCTGGCGCCGGGGTAGAAGGTCTGCACCGTTATGGTGGGGTATTCCACTTCCGGCAGGGCGGAGACCGGCAGGAAGTGGTAGCCAGAAGTCCCGCCAGCAGTATGGCCAGCATGAGCAGCGTGGTGGCGACCGGGCGGTGAATGAACAGGCGGGATGGGTTCACGCGGCAATCTCCGGCGG
>NZ_BAIO01000109.1 GCF_000613305.1 Komagataeibacter kakiaceti JCM 25156 | reverse complement strand
CCCGGATCCATGTCACGGCAGGTGCCGGGATAGATCATGGCCCCATCGGGCGCGTGGTGGGGCGCGCCCGCCGCCTCCATGATATCGCGCCGGGTGCAGAAGCATGGATAAAGCAGGCCACGCGCCGCCAGCGCATCCAGCACGCGGCGGTATTCCGCCATGTGCAGCGACTGGCGGCGCACGGGACGCGGCCACGACAGGCCGAGCCATTCCAGATCCGTGTACAGACCGGTAATGAATTCCGGCCTGCAGCGCACCGTGTCAATATCTTCCACCCGCAGGAGGAACGTGCCGCCCGACTCCATGGCCGCGCGCCACCCCGCCAGCGCCGACGCAACATGGCCGAGGTGCAGGTGCCCCGTCGGACTGGGGGCGAAACGGGTAATTTCTGTCATTCCCATGGCAAAACAGGTATATAGCGAAAAACCGCCCCTGTTTCCTCTTTTCGTGGGCGTGTAACCGGGTGGAGGCGGCCTGACCGCCATGGGTTGCCACACCCGGCGGGGTCTGCAATTAATTTGGAAGTTACCTGACGACGACGCACTTCACAGGCGTTCGCTTCGGAACAGAGTATGCCTGAGAACTGTGCGTCGGCATTCGGAAAGGAATGCGTCCGTGCCCTGTGACAGTCAATACCTGCCAGCCCTGGTCCTGAATGCCGATTTCAGGCCGCTTTCCTATTACCCGCTCTCCCTATGGTCATGGCAGGACACCATCCGCGCCGTATGGCTCGACCGCGTATCGGTGCTGAGCGAATATGACACGGTTGTCCGCTCCCCCACCCAGAGCCTGCGCCTGCCCAGCGTGATCGCACTGAAAGACTACATCCCCACCGCCCGCAAGCCCGCCTTCACCCGCTTCAACGTCTTCCTGCGCGACAATTTTTCCTGCCAGTACTGCAATACCCGCTTCCCCACGCAGGAACTGACATTCGACCACGTCATTCCCCGCAGCAAGGGCGGCCGCACCAGTTGGGAAAACGTGGTGACCGCGTGCAGCCCGTGCAACCTGATCAAGGGATCGTACATGCCGCACCAGATCCGCATGTACCCCAACCGCACGCCCATACGCCCATCCAGCCGCAGGCTACAGGAAAACGGCCGCGCCTTCCCTCCCAACTACCTGCATGAAAGCTGGCGCGACTATCTGTACTGGGATACCGAACTGGAGAACTAGGCGGGCAACTATCTGGTGTAGCTGTAGTCGTACTGGTCCGCCAGCTTCTGCAGATCCGGCGCGCCACGCAGGTTGAGCGGCAGCGGGTGCGAATGCTTGTTTTCCGCAAAGACGATGTTGTGATCGCTCATGCGCTGGCAGGTATTGGCGGCGATGGGAAAGCTGAGCTGCATGGCCGTGCCCATCTGCTCGCGCAGGCATTTTACATCGTTCTGGAACGGCTTGCGCCCGATTTCCGGTGTACATGCGCCCAGCACAACCAGACCGCATGCCAGCAGCCCGAGCCGGACGGGCAGTTTTTCCACAAGTTTCAGCTTCATCTCGACCCCGTCGCTTAAGCGGCGCCACACTGCCACGAAAGCGCCAGCGGCGATAGGGGACACAGCCCCGCCCCTTACCCGCCGTGCCCGTAACGCATGGGTGCCTTACGTGAAATGCCGGTTACGGAAATCACGCCCGCCATGCAGGGAATACCCCGGATCACGCATAGGTATTATCTGCATGCATAGGTGATATTACCGTGAACCGGATGACAGGGGGCGGTTATATTGCCACCCTCACTCGTTATTCTGATTTTTTGTAAATCATGCGTGATATATAAGAATTATAAATACAGGACTCCCTGACTGTAAATTTGCTTCAGGATTGCGTATGCCTGTCACGCATTGTCACCGTCCCCCATCGATGCCTGAGGTAGAAGAATGAGATTACTGGCCGTCCATCCAAGCTCACTCATGTACACAAAGGTCTTCCTGCGTCTCGAACCGCTGGGGCTTGAACTGGTTGCCGGCGCCGCGCGCAACAAGGGACATGAGGTGGACATCATCGACCTGCAGGTCGAAAAGCACGCGGATTACTGGGAACGGATCGAAAAGTTCCGACCGCACGCGGTCTGCTTTTCGGGCAACTACCTGGCCAATGTTCCCGAAATCATCGACCTGTGCAAGGAAACGCGCCGGCGCCTGCCCAACGTGTTCCTGTTCATGGGCGGTCATTCCATCTCGTTCATCGCGCGTGATGTGCTTTCCCTGTCCGATGGGGCGGTCAACTGCGTCCTGAAGGGCGAAGGCGACGCCACCGTCGGCCTGCTGCTGGAAGCATGGGAACAGGGCCGCGACCTGACCACCGTGCCCGGCGTCGTGACCATGGATGGCGAAGGCCCGCCGCCCATCTTCGTGGAAACGCTGGATGAGGTCCGCCCCGCGCGTGACCTGCTGCGCCATCGCCGCAAATACTTCATCGGCACGCTGGACCCGGCGGCATCCATCGAATTCGCGCGCGGCTGCCCGTGGGATTGCACGTTCTGCAGTGCATGGACCTTCTACGGCCGCTCCTACCGCACCGCCAGCGCCGAGGTGATTGGCGAGGAACTGCAGGAAATCAAGGAACCCGGCATCTTCATCGTGGATGACGTGGCCTTCGTGCATGCCGAACACGGCCTGGCCATCGCCAACGAGATCAAGCGCCGCAACATCCAGAAGGAATATTACCTTGAAACCCGCGCGGACGTGCTGCTGCGCAACAAGGAAGTTTTCCGCGTCTGGAAGGATATCGGGCTGAGCTACATCTTCATCGGGCTGGAAGCCGTGGATGCGGAGGGGCTGAAGCGGTTCCGCAAGCGCGTCTCGATGGACCGTAACTTCGAGGCGCTGGACTACGCCCGCTCGCTGGACCTGATCGTCGCGATCAACCTGATCGCCGATCCGTCATGGGATCGCGAACGCTTCGAGGTGATCCGCCAGTGGTGCCTGGAAATTCCGGACATCGTGAACATTTCGGTTACCACCCCCTATCCCGGCACCGAGATATGGGAAAGCGAGTCCCGCAAGCTGACCACGCGTGATTACCGCCTGTTCGACATCCAGCACGCCGTGATGCCGACCACCCTGCCGCTGAACGAGTTCTATGAGGAACTGGTCAAGACCCAGCAGATCCTGAACAACAAGCATCTGGCTGGAGCGCGATCAAGGACACGCTGGGCATTGCGCTGCGTCTGGCGCTGCGCGGGCAGACCAACTTCCTGACCATGATCTGGAAGTTCAATTCGGTCTTCAACCCGAAGCTGCAGATGGCCGATCACGCGCAGAAGCCGAAATACGAAATGCCGCTCAAGCCCGAAGGCACGGACCAGAAGGTCGATCGCAAGACGCTGTACGTGCATGGCCCCGCTGGCCGCAAATCGCGCAAGCTGGATGACGATACCGAAAAGTTCGTGGATGAAACCCGCATGAGCACGGTTGACTGACCACGCGGACAGACTGAAATGAAAAAAGGCCGGTTGCTTATGCACCGGCCTTTTTTCATGTCCTTATGCAGCCACTCCACGGCCCCATGCGCGGGAAAGCCCCCGTTTCTTTTTTATCATGTGCGATAACGCAAAAGGCGGCGTTTCCTGAAGCTTTCTTCTGATTTACAGGGCGCTTTACGCGATCGGCAGGGCCGCTGCCGCCTTGCGGATGGCCTGCGCCATGGCTTCCACCCCGTTGCCCCGGTTGGTGGATAGCGCCTGCACCAGCCCGAGGTCACGCAGGAAGCCCGGATCGGTCGCGAGTATTTCTTCCCGGCTGCGACCGGAATAGACCCGCAGCAGCAGCGCCACCAGACCGGACACGATGGCCGCATCCGATGCCCCGGCCAGATACAGGACGCCATCCTTTGGCTGGGCTTCCATCCATACCTGGCTCTGGCAGCCCGGCACGCGGTGCGCGTCGTCCTGCCATTGTGGCGGAAAGGGCGGCAGCTTGCGGCCCAGTTCTATGATGTACTGGTACCGCTGCATCCAGTCATCGAACAGAGCCAGTTCATCACCAATCTCGGCAATGGCGTCAGCGGCGGTATCGTCCTCGGGCTTTACGAAGGGGTCGGTCATCATCTTTCCTGTTACGCGTGAAATCGGTCAGGCCCCGCGCACCGGTGGCCCGACCGTAACCCTGTCGCCGCCTTACAGGATAAAGCGGCTCAGATCACCCTTGCTGGCCAGCGGGGCGACCTTGTCGCGCACGTCGCCCGCGTCGATGACAACGGCCTGCCCCGCGCGGTCCGCAGCGGTGAAGGACACCTCTTCCAGCAGGCGTTCCAGCACGGTGGCAAGACGCCGCGCGCCGATATTCTCAACCCGTTCATTGATGTCCGCCGCCAGTTCCGCCAGCGCGTCGATCGCATCGTCACTGAAGGACAGCGTAACCTTTTCCGTGCCCATCAGCGCCACATACTGCTGGAGCAGGGAATGTTCCGGCTCGGTCAGGATACGGCGCAGATCCTCACGCGTCAGCGACGCCAGTTCCACCCGGATGGGCAGACGCCCCTGCAGTTCGGGCAGCAGGTCGGAGGGCTTGGCGATATGGAACGCGCCGGAGGCGATGAACAGGATATGATCCGTGCGCACGGGGCCGTATTTGGTGGAGACGGTCGTGCCCTCGATCAGCGGCAGCAGGTCGCGCTGCACCCCTTCACGCGAGACATCGCCGCCGCGCGAGCCGCCTTCGGATGCGCGGGCGCAGACCTTGTCGATCTCGTCCAGGAAAACAATGCCATGATCCTGCGCATGGATCACGGCCTCCCGCGTCAGGGCGTCGGTATCGAGCATCTTGTCCGCTTCCTGCCGGATCAGGGCAGCGCGCGCGGCCGCGACCGTCATGCGGCGCTGCTGCGGCATGCGGTTCATGAAGCCCTTCATCATGTCGGAGAAATTGATGACGGCGCCCGGCGTCATGTTCGGCATGTCCGCGGGCGACGGACTGCCGCCCTCGGCAATCGAAATCTCGACTTCCTTGGTCTCCAGTTCCCCCGCGCGGAGCATGCGCCGGAACTTGTTCTTCGTCTCGGCGGAGGCCCCTTCCCCACCAATGCGTCCAGAAGCAGGTTTTCCGCCGCGAGTTCGGCCTTCGCCTCCACATCCTTGCGGCGCAGGTCGCGCAGCATGTTGATCGAGACTTCCACCAGATCGCGCACGATGCTTTCCACATCGCGGCCCACGTAACCCACCTCGGTAAACTTGGTGGCCTCGACCTTCAGGAACGGGGCCTGCGCCAGTTTGGCCAGGCGGCGCGCGATCTCGGTCTTGCCGCAGCCGGTCGGCCCGATCATGAGGATGTTCTTGGGCACGACCTCCTCACGCATCGCGGCAGGCAGTTGCGCGCGCCGCCAGCGGTTGCGCAGCGCGATGGCGACCGCCCGCTTGGCGTCGCCCTGACCGATGATGTAGCGATCGAGTTCGGATACGATCTCACGCGGGGAATGATTGGGAAGTTCCATTACGCCGCTCCGTCCTGCGTATCCGTGCCCAGTGTCTCCACAATGACGGAATGGTTGGTATAGACACAGATGTCACCGGCGATCTTCATGGAGCGCCGTGCGATGTCCACCGCGCCAAGCCCCTCGATCCCCAGCAGCGCGCGCGGCGGACAGCGCGTAATTGCCCCCCGACCCGATGGCGATGATGCCATCCTCTGGCTCCAGCACGTCGCCATTGCCGGTCAGGGTAAAGGAGCGTTCGGCGTCGGCCACGGCCATCATGGCTTCCAGCGACGCAGGTAGCGGTCGGTGCGCCAGTCCTTGGCCAGTTCGACACAGGCGCGTTCAAGCTGGTTGGGGTAGCGTTCAAGCTTGTTTTCAAGCCGTTCCAGCAGGGTGAAGGCATCCGCCGTGGCCCCGGCGAACCCCGCGAGGATCTGCCCCGTGGGGCCGATCCGGCGCACCTTGCGCGCATTGCCCTTGATGACGGTGGCGCCCAGCGTCACCTGTCCATCGCCGGCCATGGCCACCTGGCCTGCGCGCCGGACACACAGAATGGTCGTACCATGCCACCCGACCGGGTCATGGGGAGATGAATGATGATCTTGCATGGTGTATAGAGATAAAACCTTCTTCTGCCAGCGCAAGGGGCATCCGCCCCATGCAGGCATGCCCTCATGCCTCCTGCGCCGCGCGGTTCATGATCCGGTCGATATGGGCGGCAAGATCGGCGCGGGTGAAGGGCTTGTGCATGACATCGGCGCTGCCCGCGGGCAATGCGCCCGCATTGGCGTAGCCGGTCAGGTACAGCACGCGCAGGCCGGGACGCAGGGCCTGCAGGCGATGCGCCGTCTCCAGCCCGCCCATGCCCGGCATCATGACATCCATGATCACGAGATCAATCGGCCCCATCCCCTGCTCCATGGCCTGCCACGGCTTCCGGCCCGCTGGCGTATTCGCGCACGTCATGCCCGCGCGCGCGCAGGAACCCCGGCGGTAACCGCGCGCACCCCCGGTTCGTCATCCACCACCATGACATGC
>NZ_BAIO01000110.1 GCF_000613305.1 Komagataeibacter kakiaceti JCM 25156 | reverse complement strand
TCCGCCGGTTCCAGCCCGGTGCGTACAGCCTGCCGCCGGGGTTGCAGGCACTCAGCAGCACGATGTCCCCCGCTGGCGCACGGCCATGCCAGCGCGGCCTGTGGCCGATGCGGATGACCGGAAGCCCCGCCGCATGATAGGTGCTGAGCCTGTAGGCACGATGCACGCCGGGTGTTGGCGGCAGGATGCCCGCCATCAGCTGTCCTCCCCCACCGTCTCGCCAAAGGTCGCGTTGCGGTGCACCCATGCGGACATGAGCAGCCCGAAGCCGAACATCACCATAAGCATGGCCGACCCCCCATAGGAAATGAGCGGCAGCGGTACGCCCCCCACCGGGATCGCGCCCATCACCATGGACAGGTTGACCGCGCAGTAGAGAAAGAAGTTCATGGAAATGCCCAGCCCGAGCAGCCGCCCGAACTGGTTGCGGCTGCGTATGGCGATCAGCATGCCGCCGAACACCAGCAAAAGCAGCATGCCGATGACGATGATACCGCCGACGAACCCCCATTCCTCGGCAATCATGGTGAAGATGAAATCGGTCTGCTTTTCCGGCAGGAAGTTGAGCTGCCCCTGCGTGCCCTGCAGGTAGCCCTGCCCCCACATGCCGCCCGAACAGCGCGATCTTTGACTGGATGATGTTGTAGCCCGCCCCCAGCGGATCGCTTTCGGGGTGGAGGAAGGTAGTGACCCGCGCCTTCTGGTAATCATGCAGGTGACCGTAGGCGATGCGGGCCAGAAACGGCACCGGCAGCACCACAAGCGCGATCTGCCACAGCCGCATGCCCGCGCCAAAGAACATGCTCGCCCCCACCGTGCCGATGATGACGGCGGTGCCCAGGTTGGGCTCCTTCAGCACCAGGGCTACCGGCAGCAGCACCATGAGCGCGGGCGGCACCAGCAGCAGCGGGTTGCCCATCCTGCGGTAGCTGATCTTGTGAAACCAGCTTGCCAGCATGAGCACCAGCGCGATCTTGGCCAGTTCCGATGGCTGCACCTGTATGCCGCCCAGCATGATCCACCGCTCCGCCCCTTGCCCACATGCCCCATGCGCAGCACGGCCACCAGCAGCAGGATCGAGAAAATATAGAGCGGCCACGCCATGCGTACCAGAATGCCCGGACTCATCAGCGCAAGACCCAGCATCATGACCAGCCCGAAGCAGAAACGGATGGACTGCGGCCCCGCAAACGGGCGCGGCGTGCCCCCGCCCGCGGAATAAAGCGCCCCGTACCCCACGACCGCCAGCGCGCAGATCAGCAGCACGTACAGCCAGTTGACCTGCCACAGCTTGGTCAGGATCTGGAAATTGGGCTCGGCGCGCAGCAGGCGCTTCTGGAATTTCATGGCGTCCTCCACAACAGGCAGGGCATGGCGCACCCCCGGCATGGGGGCGGGCGCGTGGACTAGTCCACGTCGGCCTGCGCCACTTCCTGCCCCGGCGGTTCGCGGTGATTGACCGGATCGCGGTGCAGGGTATCGGTCATGATGTCACGCGCAAGGGGGGCGGCGACATCCGCGCCCGCATTGCCATGCTCGATCACCACCGCCGTGGCGTAACGCGGCGCGTCATAGGGGGCATAGCATATGAACAGCGCATGGGGCCGGTATTCCCACGGCAGACTGGCGGAATTGAAATGCCCGCTTTCACGCATCGCGCGTGAGACGCGGCGCACCTGCGCCGACCCGGTCTTGCCCGCCATCTGCACGCCGGGAATATCCAGCCGGGCCTTGGGGGCGGTGCCGCCTTCCTCATTCACCACGGCGTACATGCCCGCGCGGATATCCGCGAAGAAATGTTCCGGCATGCTCATGTCCGGCGCATGGCCCAGATCGGTCAGTTGCCCCATGCGCCCGGCAACCGAGCGGATCAGGTGCGGCTGCACGTTGCGCCCCGTGGCGATGCGCGAGGCATAGGTGGCCAGTTGCAGCGGCGTCACCTGCACGAATCCCTGCCCGATGCCGCTCACGATCGTATCGCCCCCGTTCCAGTGGTGGCCATGCGCGCGCCGCCATGTGGGCGTGGGGATCAGGCCCTGACGCACATGCGGCAGTTCGATTTCAGACAGTTTCGCCCCCAGCCCGAACAGTTCGGATGTGGCGGCGATGGTGTCCATGCCGGTGCGGCGGGCGACTTCGTAGAAAAAGACATCGCAGGAATATTTCAGACCCTGCCGCAGGTTGATCGAACCATGGCCGTAGCGCGACCAGCAGTGAAAGCGCGTGCCGCCCACATCGATATAGCCGGGGCAGTTGATCCGGTCGGATGGCGAGAGCGTGCCCGCGCGCAGCGCCGCCATGGCCACGGCGGGCTTGAAGGTGGAACCGGGCGGATACAGCCCCGACACCGCCTTGTTGATCAGCGGGGTCTGGCTGTTGTTGGTCCATTCGATCCACTGCGCCTGCGTCACCCCGCTATCGAACAGGGAGGGATCGAAGGAGGGGGTGCTGACCATGGCCAGCACCTCGCCATTGCGGCAGTCCATGACCACGGCGCTGGCCGACTGTTCGCCAATGCGGCCAAGCACCTGCTGCTGGAGGCCACTGTCGATCGTAAGGGTGATCTCGTCGCCCGTCAGTCCCTCGTCACGGTCAAGCTCGGCCATCACGCGGCCCACGGCGTTGACCTCCATCTCCACCGAGCCGACCTGCCCGCGCAGGTTCATATCCTGCGTCTGCTCGATGCCCGCGCGCCCCACGCGCATGCCTGGCAGCGCGAGTTCGGCGTTATGCACCACGTCCTTTTCCGCCGGGGGGGCGACATAGCCCACCACATGCGCCAGAAGCGGCCCGAACGGATAGACGCGCGTGGTGCCCACATCGATCAGCACGCCGGGCAGCGAGGGCATGTTGAGTTCCAGCCGCGCCATGTCGTCCCATGACAGGAAATCACGCAGCATGATCGGGATGAACCGCCGCTTGTGGCGCAGTTCATGCTCGATGCGCACCGTGTCGCGCTGCTCCAGCGGCACGATCTGGGCAAAACGCGCCAGCGTGCCGGGGATGTCATTCGTTTCCTCGGCCAGAAGCAGGGCGCGCCAGTTGATGCGGTTGGACGCGACGGCAATGCCGAACCGGTCGGTAATGCGCCCGCGCGGCGGGGCGAAGAAGCGTTTGCTCAGGCGGTTGTTTTCCGCAAGTTTCGCGTAATGACTGCCCTCGCGAACCTGAAGCCCGTACAGGCGTTCACCCAGTGCGCCCAGTATGGCCCCCTGCGCGGCCATGAGCACCAGGGCGCGGCGCGTGAACACGCCACGGGAAGGATTCCTGCCTTCCTCGGGACGCGACATGAGCCGGTTGCCGGACTTCTTCTTACGAAACGTCATTCACTCATCCGGCACGGACAGGCCATTCCACCCGTTTCAGGAGTGGTCCGCGTTATTGACGACAAAACGGTAAGTCCAGACAAACCCTGCATACAGGACAGGAAAACTGCCGAAGGACAGAACTGTCTCGAAAACAAAAGGCAGAAACTCCACAACATGCAGGGCCAGCGCGGAACACAGCACCCATTGTAGCGCCGTAACCCCCGCCATCACCACGCCAAACACAAGCCAGAGCATAAAAAAATTGGTCCGCGCCAGCGTGTAGCGTCCCGACAGCGCAACCCCGTGCACGATCAGCATCATGAGCAGCAGCACCCCGACCGGGCCGAAGCTGAGAATATCCGCCCACAGGCCCAGCGCGAACACCGCCAGCGAGGGCATGACCGCGGGCATGAACACCGACCACAGGAACACCAGCGCCATGACGATGGCGGGCATGAGTTCCACCTGCCCCGGCAGGTGCAGCGGCGCGGACAGCACCAGCGTCACGAAAAACACCATGAGACAGGGCACGCTGCGCCGCATGCCCTGATCCACCCTGTTGCCCAGGCCGGAGCGGGGGTGGATTCCGGGGCGGATCGGCGGGGGGGTGAAGGTCTTCATCCGTGCAGCCCCCGGTTCTGGTTGATCTGGAACTGCGACGGCAGGACCATGGTGCGGCCAACGGCGGGCAGCGGCACGCGGCCCGGCGCGTCGGGGGGGGCTATGCTGTCCTCGTAATTGAAGATGCGCAGCGTATCGACATGGTCCAGCGCCGCCGCCGGCACCACAACCGGCAGGCCGGGGCGCAGGTAATGTACATGCCCCACCGGCAGGCCGGCGGGCAGGTTCTCGATCTCGCCATTCGTCACCACGCGCTCGCCTTCGATCGGGACATTGTCCTGCGGGTAGAAGATGATGCGCGGCATGGGCGAATTGTCCCCCGCCATGATGGCGGCCGCGTGGCTGGCTTCCAGCGTGACCGGCAGCCTGCTGGACGAATCGGTAATCAGCAGCACCCGCGCCGAGCGTCGGCCCACTTCCGTCACCCGCCCGACCAGACCCGCGCCATCAAGGGCTATGCCCCCCTTGGCCAGCGCGGTATCGGGATTGACCGCCAGCAGCACCGCGCGCGCGTACAGCCCGCTGGTGTCACG
Organism: Komagataeibacter kakiaceti JCM 25156; assembly: GCF_000613305.1. The sequence goes on along the minus strand of NZ_BAIO01000110.1, from coordinate 1,955 downwards.
CACCACCCGCCCGGTCACGAAACTGGGCGCGTTATCGGGAATCCAGTGCAGGTTGGCCTTCAGCGTCGCGTTTTCATCGGCCAGCGCCGCCGCCACGTCGTACCAGTGGCGAAGGGAGGCGTTTTCGGCGCGCAGGCGGATGTTTTCCGCCTCCAGATTCCGGATGTCCTGCAGGTTGCCCGAAAGCCAGCGCAGCTTTTCCTGCGGCCATTCCACCAGCGCGTATGCGGGGGAGAGCAGATCGGCGGTACGCATGCGCAGTTTTTCAACCAGCGCGCGATCCGCCTTGCCCAGCAGGATCACCCCGCAGGCCACGAGAATCAGGGCGGGCAGGACCAGCTTGCCCAGCGCCTGACGGAACTGGATGGAGACGGGCATCAGCCTGCCCCTTCACGCGCGGCGCCGCCGCCGTGCCTGTCGGGCTGTCCTACCGTGCCTGATCGCCGGACCTGCATCGTCCTGCGTCTCCCCTATCGGCACGCTGGCCTTCAAACCCTGGCGGGCAGCGTACCCTCCGTTCGTCAGTACATGCTTGTCAATACATTGCGCAGGCGCTTCATTTCCTCCAGCGCCCGCCCGGTGCCCATCGCCACGCAGGACAGCGCGTCCTCACCCACCGTAACGGGCAGGCCGGTCGCACGCCGCAGCACTTCATCCAGACGGTAGAGCAACGCGCCGCCACCGGTCAGGACAATGCCCTTGTCAACAATATCGGCGGCCAGTTCGGGCGGCGTGTTTTCCAGCGCCGTGGTTACCGCGTCCACGATCTGGCTGACGGGTTCGGCCAGGCTCTCGGCGATCTGCCCCTGCGACACCACCACCTCACGCGGGACGCCGTTGATCAGGTCACGCCCCTTGACCTCCCGCCACGGCCCCGGATCATCCGGGTCATCGGGCGGCATGGCGGAGCCGAGGTGGATCTTGATCTGCTCGGCCGAGCTTTCACCAATCAGCAGGTTATGGTTGCGGCGGATGTAGGAAATGATCGCCTCATCCATCTTGTCGCCGCCCACGCGCACGGACCGGGCATAGACGATGCCGCCAAGCGAGATCACGGCCACTTCGGTCGTGCCGCCGCCAATATCGACGATCATGCTGCCCGAAGGTTCGGTCACCGGCAGGCCCGCGCCAATGGCGGCGGCCATCGGTTCCTCGATCAGGAAAACCTTGCGCGCGCCAGCGCTTTCCGCGCTTTCCTGAATCGCACGGCGCTCGACGGCGGTCGAACCGGATGGCACGCAGACGATGATGAGCGGGCTGGCGAACATGCGCCGGTTATGCACCTTGCGGATGAAATGCTTGATCATTTCCTCCGCCACCTCAAAATCCGCGATCACGCCGTCGCGCAGCGGGCGGATGGCGGTGATGTTGCCGGGCGTGCGGCCAACCATCTGCTTGGCTTCCTCGCCCACGGCAAGAACCTGTTTCTTGCCCCGTACCTCAGCCAGCGCGACGACCGAAGGTTCGTTCAGGACGACACCCCGCCCCTTGACGTAAACCAGCGTATTCGCCGTGCCGAGGTCGATCGCCATGTCAGCGGAAAGCAGACCCAGTACACGAGCAAACATCCAGAACTCCCGACATCCACACCAGACAGGACCGTCCCACGCCCGGACCGGCAATCCATGCCATCGCGGCATGCCTGCACTTCCGTCGAAAACCGTCTGGATCGGTACGAGGGATTACCGGGGCAGGCAGGCGCGGGCAAGGGGCCAGATGATTTTAATTTGTTAAATTCCGCCCGCCTGCCGCTGATTGTTACAAAACGTCCTGCTTTGGACATGGTCAGACCATTACTGGCATACCATCTACATCATACCGCGATCCGGGTGTCATTGTGCCACCCGACGCGCGACACCGGGAAAACATATATGAACACTTCTTCTCGCCCCGTGACCTTCCGCCCCGCCGTGCTGCTGGCCGCCGGGCTGTGTCTGGGGCTTGGCGCATGCGAG
>NZ_BAIO01000111.1 GCF_000613305.1 Komagataeibacter kakiaceti JCM 25156 | reverse complement strand
CGCTGGGCCTGTCCAGACGCGAGATCCGGGAACTGGCGGACATGTTCCCCGAAATCGCGCCCCGCCTGGCTTCCTGAACCCCGGCGGCACCTTCAATAAACCGTGATGCCCTGGCCGCCGCGCGGAAGGCATGCGCGGATGGCTGTGGATTTTACGTCACACTCCACGCGGCAATTCCACCAGCATGCCGCCGCATGCCCCCGCCCCGCGGCGGATTTACGCCCATGTGCGCGCTGCAATGCAGGCACAATATATGTCCATCAGGTGGCTAGCGGATTGCACAACAGCAATCCCATGCTAGAGAGTGACGCAAGAAAGGGCGTTCGCGCCCGGTTCAGGATTCTTGCAAACGCATTGGGCCAGTCCGCCATGCCACCACGGCGGAGAAGCGAAGACAGAGGAAGCGGAAACGAGCATGCGCGCAGAGACAGGATCGAATTCTTGGTCGTCACGCCCGTTCCCGTCTTTGCGCCGCTCGGCGCTCCGTGTCGTGGGGATGACGCTTGGCCTGCTCGGGCTTGCCGCCTGCGCGGCCCCGCCCCCTACCGATCCGGACGCCCTGGCTGAATACAAGGAAGCCAACGACAAGTACGAGAAGCTGAACCGCAAGGCCTTCAACATGACCATGTGGGCCAACAAGTACACCCTGCGCCCCGTGGCCAAGGCCTATATCTGGGCCGTGCCGCGCCCGCTGCGCAATTCGTTCGGCAGCCTGTACCAGACCATGAACGAGCCGGTCGTGTTCTTCAACGATGTCGGCGCGGGCAAGCCGCGCCGCGCGGGTGACGCCTTCGTGCGCTGGTGCATCAACATGACCGCGGGCATCGGCGGGCTGATCGACGTGGCGAATTACGCAGGCTACACCCATCACGACAATGACGCCGGGCTGACACTGGCGACATGGGGCGTGCCGTCGGGGCCTTACCTGTTCCTGCCGGTGCTGGGGCCGTCCTCCTTCCGTGACGGCGTGGGATACGGTATTGATGTCGGGCTATCACCGTGGAACTACGTGCCGCGTGGCTATGGCCTGCTGACCTTCAACTGGGCCTACAACATCATGGGCACCATCAACGGCATGGCCACCAATGTCGATGCGCTGGACCAGGTGATGAAGGATTCGCTTGATCCCTACGCCACCATCCGCAGCGCCTACCAGCAGCAGCGCAAGGCGATAGCGGAAAACATCAAGAACGACCGCCGGGCCACCGTGCCTGACTGGTACTCAAACAGATAACCGGAAAAAAGGGACATAGCGATGCAGACACCCTTCCCCCGTCGCCACGCACTGGCTCTGCTGGCAACATGCGCTGCCGCCCTGCCCGCTGCCCCGGCATGGGCGGTTGATGCCCTTACGCAGGCCCGTTCCTTTGTCAGCATGTTCGGCAACAAGCTGGTCAACATCGTCAACAGCGATCTTTCACTGGAAAAGAAGAAGCAGGACATCCTGCCCCTGCTCAACGAGTATGTCGATGTGGACGCCATCGCCCGCTTCTGCCTTGGCCGTTACTGGCGCACCGCCACCCCCGAACAGCAGGCCCGCTACCTCAAGCTGTTCCATGATGTGCTGGTCAACGCCATCACGGACAAGATCGGGGATTACCGTGGCGTGACCTTCGTGGTCGGCACCAGCGCCCCGGCGGGCGATGACACGGCCGTATCCACCGTCATCAACCGCCCTGGCCAGCCCGGCGCGGATACGCAGTGGATCATCAGCACCAGCAGCGGCAGCCCGAAGGTCGTGGACGTGGTGGGCGAAGGCGCCAGCCTGCGCCTGACCCAGCGGCAGGATTACGGCTCCTTCATCGCGCGTAATGGCGGCAATGTGGATGTGCTCCTGCACGCGCTTGAAAAGCAGATCGCCAACCATCACTGACTGGCCATGCCCGCATCCCCATCAGGGTGCGGAGGGACCGCCCACGGACGTTCCGGAAACCGGAACGCCGCCTTTTAAAAAAGGCGGCATCCAAGAATTTTCATTTTCATCAATATATTATTGAAACAGGCGTTAATGCAGGGATCTGGAATTCCCTGCCGGGCGCAGGCTCTGATAAAGCAGGATATCGGGGCCACATGCCTGTGGCGGCGTACCACATACGCTCATGCCCGCGCCGCCAAAAACCTGACGGGCCACAATATCGCTTTCCCGCACATAGGAAATGGCCCGCCTGACCCCGCCTTCATGCGCGAAGGCCAGCGCCAGACTGGCGGCCTCACGCGAAAGCCCGGTTTCGTGTTCATGCGGGAAGATGGCGAAATGCAGTTCGTGGCACTCGGGCGAAGTGGCCGAGGCTGCACGCCCGCCACGCCGATAAACCGGCCCTGCTGGCGCACGGCGAACATGCCCACGCCTTCACGCCCCCATGTCATGAGATCGGTCATCATGTCCCGCTCACTCAGGACACGGTTGCGGACACCGCCAGCCAGCCGCCCCGTTACGGTGGCGCTGGCCTTGAGCCGGACAATATCTTCCAGATCCCCCCAGGAGACCGGATCAAGCTGTAACCGGCCTGTCTGTATGCGGTATCTGCCACCCATGGCTGCCTCCGTCACGGCAGGAATTACGACCTGCGGTTATTGAGGCAGATAACAGGCCGGGTGGCAAATGGAATCAGCGTTCGATGGGGCGGTACTTGATCCGGCTCGGCTCGGTCGCATCGGGGCCGAGACGGCGGCGCTTGTCTTCCTCATACGCCTGGAAGTTGCCTTCGAACCACTCGACATGGCTATCCCCCTCAAAGGCGAGGATATGGGTCGCCAGACGGTCAAGGAACCAGCGGTCATGGCTGATGATGACCGCGCAGCCCGCGAATTCGGCCAGTGCATCTTCCAGCGCGCGCAGGGTATCGACATCAAGGTCGTTGGTCGGTTCATCGAGCAGGATGACATTGCTTTCACGGCGCAGCATCTTGGCCAGATGCACGCGGTTGCGCTCACCACCCGACAGCACGCCCACCTTCTTCTGCTGGTCCGCGCCCTTGAAGTTGAAGGCCCCCACATAGCGCGCGACGGCACGGCGCGCTTGCCCAGATAGATCACGTCCGTCCCGCCGGAGATTTCCTCCCACACGGTCTTGTCGTCATCCAGGCTGAAACGTGACTGGTCCACGTAACCCAGCTTGACCGTCTCACCAATGGTCAGGGTTCCGCTATCGGGCGTTTCCTGCCCCATGATCATCTTGAACAGGGTGGACTTGCCCGCGCCGTTCGGCCCGATCACGCCCACGATGCCACCGGGCGGCAGCTTGAAGCTCAGGTCATCGATCAGCAGGCGGTTGCCGAAGCCCTTGCGCAGATCCTCGGCCTCGATCACGGTGCTGCCAAGGCGCGGGCCGGGCGGAATGACGATATCGGCCACGCCCCCCGCCTTTTCGTTGTTCTGGGCCAGCATTTCCTCATATCGGGCGATACGGGACTTGCTCTTGGCCTGACGCGCCTTGGGGGAGGAACCGATCCATTCCTGCTCCGCCGCGAGGGCGCGTTGGCGGGCGCTTTCCTCTTTCTCTTCCTGCGCAAGGCGCTTGCGCTTCTGCGTCAGCCACGAGGAGTAATTGCCCTCGAACGGATAGCCACGGCCACGCTCAAGCTCGAGAATCCAGTTGGTGACGTTATCGAGGAAGTAACGGTCATGGGTAATGACCATCACCGTGCCCTCGTAATCACGCAGGGTCTTTTCCAGCCACGACACGCTCTCGGCATCAAGGTGGTTGGTCGGTTCGTCCAGCAGCAGCAGGTCGGGCTTTTCCAGCAGCAGGCGGCACAGGGCCACGCGGCGGCGTTCCCCGCCCGAGAGCTTGTCCACCGGGCTGTCTGCGGGCGGGCAGCGCAGGGCCTCAAGCGCGATTTCCAGCCTGCGGTCCAGTTCCCAGCCATCGCCCGCGTCGATCACTTCCTGCAGTTCGGCCTGTTCGGCCAGCAGGGTGTTCATCTCGTCATCGCTCATGGGTTCGGCGAACTTCATCGAAATCTCGTTGAAGCGGTCCACGGCCTTTTTCAGCTCGCCAAAGCCCAGCGCCACGTTCTCGCCAACCGTCAGGCTTTCATCCAGCTTGGGTTCCTGTTCCAGATAGCCCACGCGTGCGCCCTCGGCGGCCCATGCCTCGCCACCGAATTCCTTTTCCACGCCTGCCATGATCTTGAGCAGCGTGGATTTACCCGCCCCGTTGACGCCCAGCACGCCAATCTTGACGCCGGGCAGGAAGGACAGGTAATGCCCTTGAAGACTTCACGCCCACCCGGATACGCCTTGGTCAGGTCCTTCATCACATAGACATATTGTGTGGCGGCCATGACGGTCGGCTCCTGATAACTGAGAGATTAAAGTGGCGGATCACCCGCACGGCCCGCACGGACGCGGCGCGCCCGGCCACCGTGCCGCATGCTAGAAAGCCTGCGCCCGGCAGGACTTGAACCCGCAACCAAGCCGTTATGAGCGGCCCGCTCTAACCAATTGAGCTACGGGCGCGCAGGCAGCCCCTGATCTCGCGCATGTGGAAGGATTTGGCAAGGTCCATCCATGCTTTTCCCTACATTTTTTCCATGCCCCGCGCAGCGGCGCGCATCGGGGCGGCGTTCGCGATCCGGCGTGTGCGGGTCCGGCCGCCACAGAACATGACTTGCGCACAAATCGGTGCGGGCTATACGGTCACCCCGTCAGATCACGCCGGGGCGGCAGCGTCGCGGCACGTAATGAAAAAGACAGGCGGCAGGAGGCCTGACATAATGGACGTATCGAAGATTTCACCCGGCAGGGACGTACCAAACGACATCAATGTCGTGATCGAGATACCGCAGGGTTCCGGCGTCAAATACGAAATCGACAAGGACAGCGGCGCCGTGGTGGTGGATCGCATCCTGTTCACGCCCATGGTCTATCCGGCCGCCTATGGCTTCATTCCCAACACACTGGCCGCCGATGGCGACCCGACCGACGCGCTGGTGCTGATGCCCGCCGCCGTGGTGCCGGGCTGCGTGGTGCGCGCGCGCCCCATCGGCATGCTGAAGATGGAAGACGAAAGCGGGCAGGATGAAAAGATCATCTGCGTCCCGCACGACAAGGTGCATCCGTATTATTCCAGGGTGGAAAAGCTCGAAGACCTGCCCGAGATCGTGCTGAAGGAGATCGAGCACTTCTTCACCCGCTACAAGGATCTGGAAAAGGGCAAGTGGGTCAAGGTTTCCGGCTGGGCGGACAAGAAGGCCGCCGGTGAGGCGATCCTTGAATCCATCAAGGCCGTAGCGGCCAAATAAACCTCTGAGCACCCCGCCGGGCACGCATGGCCCGGCGGTCAGGCCACTTCCGACAGGGCGGGCCGCCCCCCGCAGGCGACAAGCTGGCCGATCAGCGAGTGATAGCGCGCCAGATAGGCCCGCATGTCCAGACCGTCCTCCGCCTGCGCGCGCACCCGCATGCGCAGGCGGCGCGCCAGACGCCGGTCTTCCAGCAGTTCCAGCACGCCATCGGCAATGCGCCGGGGTTCAAGGAAGGGCACCAGCCGCGCGGTGTAGCCATCCTGCACGAACTCCTCCACCGGTGCGGTCCGGCTTCCCACAATGGCGCAGCCACAGGCCATGGCCTCACGCAGGGACCATGACGCCACGAACGGATATGTCAGGTACACATGCGCATCCGACCGCTGGAGCAGGCGGCGGAAAGCGCCATGCTCCACCCGGCCCGCGAAATGAACCCGCGACAGATCCACGCCCGCCCCCCGTTTCCGCCAGCATGTGCTGCCGCCATGTCACGCCACCGGGCGCACGGCCGCCATAGCTGACGCCATCCCCCCCCACCATAATGACCCGCACGTCCGGGCGCGCCCGCAGGATACGGGGCAGCGCGCGCATGAAGACATGGAACCCACGATAGGGTTCCAGATCACGCGCGACATAGGTCACAAGTTTTTCACCCGGGCGGACATGAATGTCACCCAGGGTAAAGGGGCGCATGCGGGCGTGGGGCGCGGGCGCGCATTTTTCCAGATCCACGCCCTCCGGCATCAGGGTCAGGCGTCCGCGCGCCCAGTCGGGATAGGTATCGCGCTGGAAACGGGTGGGCGTCTGCCCCCAGCCCGACCCGGCAAGGGCCAGCAGGTTCAGGCTGTTACGCGCGCGCACAAGGGGGGCCACGCTGGCGGGCGGTATAAATTCCGGGTCGAATCCGACATCGAGACCGGTGGGATGATAGAAGAATTCGTAATATCCCAGCATCGGCACATCGGGGTACACATCGGCCAGTTCCAGCATCTCGCCCCAGCCATGGTGGCCGATGATGATGTCGGGCACATATCCCAGCCCGCGCAATGTGCGCGCCGCGCGCGCCACCTCCGCCGCGCGCTGCATGCCACGGGCCAG
>NZ_BAIO01000112.1 GCF_000613305.1 Komagataeibacter kakiaceti JCM 25156 | reverse complement strand
GGCTTGGCTGCCGGTTCGAGTGGCGAATACATCGTGACCGAGGATCTGGAGCCCACCTCCGCCAAGGGGACGGCGGTGGCCACGGCCAATACCAGCCTGAACAAGGGCAAGCCCACGCAGGCGGCGCAGAACCTGCAGGTAGCGGCGGTCGATGTTGACTTCGTGCTGGCCATCGCCCCGCTCGACGCCAGCGCAAGCGATGTCTACCGCGCCAGCAACCTGCTGGCGGGCAACGATGTGAAGAGTGCTGACAGCGCATTGCAGGATGCCCAGAACACCATCCGCTTCGTATCCGAGGACATGGTCGGCACCCCGGCGGGAACGCCCGCCGCCACCGCGCCCAAAACCAGGAAGAAGGCCGCCGGTCACTGATAACCGGCCGGATTCCGGTCCTTCCTCATGCGGCATCGGCTACCCGCCACCGTCTCCCCCAGCGGGGGGCGGTGTAACCGGCCCATACGGGGCGGATGGCGCATGGCGGCCCGGCTTGGGGCCGCCTGCGTGTCTCTCGCCCTCCTGTCACAGCCCGCATGGGCGGGTGGTGGCGCGATCCGGCTCTGTCTGGAACGCCATACGGTGGAAGACAGCTTCGTGCAGGACACGCCGGTACGGCAACCCGTACATGTGCCTGCCGGAACGGTGCTGAATTACGCCGGACATGCCTTCGGCCCGGCTTCCGATCCGCTCGACCGCGCCATGCCGCGCCGGATGGGGATGGCTGGCGCGATGTGCCCCCGGCGGAAGAAGCCCGCAGGCGGCTGCTCCAGATGGAGGACATTGGCGGCGATTCCAGCTATCACCGCCCGCAGGCCGCCCTCATGACCACGGATGCCGTAACCCTGTCACACGCCCGCCCCTGCGCCACGGTTGGCGCGACGGCCGTGCTGTCGGCTGACTGGACATGGACGATGGACACCATCCCCGCCCGGCCCGACATGTATTTTCAGGCCTATGGCACGGTTCATGACGACCAGCTTGACCCGACATTCAATAACGATACCGACCCGTTCCAGTGGGTGGCGGCGCATGGCGGGCTGAACGCCATCGTGACACAGACAATTGATCAGTCACTCACGCTCCGCTCCCCTGATTAGGGGCTGCATCAATTTAATTATCCACCCGATCCTGTAATTTCCCCTGACCGGATCCGTTGCCTGTGGCATGATCCGGGGCCAGACTCACGGGCCGGTACTGCACATGGTGGCGTAACAGCCCATGCGTGCGGGACCGGGGGCCTGCGGCTCTGAATCCACGTATGGCAACCGATGGGAAACTATGGAGAACGGGATGGCTCTGTACCAGTCCGCACAGTTTATCGATACGTGGACCGATCCTGAATTCGACAAGATCCATCCTCCCCGTACCGTCGCCCCCCATTCAGGTATTTACCGCTGCGTGGGCTGCGGGGTGGAAACAGCCGTGAGCGAGGGGCAGCTCCTGCCCCCCATCCATGCCCACCCGCACCGTGCAGGCACGCAGGAGGCATGGCAGATGGTGGTCTATGCCGACCACCGCCCCAAGCAGTAGGAACGCATGCGCGCGTGCCTTACCACCAGCCGCCGCCCCACGGGCCACCGCCCCAGCCGCCACCCCAGCCCCACATGCCCCAGTTCCATGAGGCATCCTGGTACATATCGGCCGTCATCTGCTGCTGGTCCGCCAGGTTCTGCGCCTGCACATAGGACATGTAGCGCCCGTAAGCCGCCTGGTTCCCTACATACAGGCAGTTGCATACCTTCGGATCGGAATAGATGTAGAGCATGTGATCCCCGAACGATTTCTGAAGAAATTTGTTGGGGGGCAGCTTCTGCAACATCATCTGCCGTTCCGGATTGTTGGCGGGGCGCACGACAAAGCCGGCCGCGGCCAGGCTGTTTTCCTTGTCCACAATCCGGTCATGCAGGCTCTCGCACGCGGTCAGTCCGGTCGTCGCGGCAAGCAGCAGCGCACCACTCGTATATAAATGCCTTAACGCTGTTCTCTTACCCATTGCCTGCTGCCTGTTTCCATCGTGTTGATCCCGGCATCCTGTCCCATCACGGGAACGGAATAAAGATGCGACGGAAAAAACATCCGCATTATTCTTCCGAAGTTTGATTTACCTCATGTTCGGTCAAGGGGGGAGGGTGCGATAAAAGTAACGCGATGGGGGCATCGCACATCGAATCATCACTTTAAAAACTTGGCAGGTTTCCCGGTTTGGGGAACCTGCCATTTTCTTTTGTGCCCGGCCCCACCTGTCGGCCGGATGTCCTCTCCCGCCCCACGCCACGGAACGCCCGCGCGCGACCGTGGGAAAGGAGAGGGAAGCAGGCCCGTCTTCAGCCCGTCCGGATATGCACGGCCGATTCGGTTGAAGGCAGGGTGAAGGAACTGTTTTCCTCCCGCAGGACATATCCCTGCCCCCACACGGTGGAGATAAGCTGACCCGCCCCGGCAAGCTGCAGCTTCTTGCGCAGTTTGCAGATGAACACGTCAATGATCTTCATTTCCGGTTCATCCATGCCGCCGTACAGGTGGTTCAGGAAAGCATCCTTGGTCAGCACCATGCCCTTGCGCAGCAGCAGCAGTTCAAGGATGACATATTCCTTGCCGGTCAGATGCACGTTGCGGCCCTTGACCCGGACCTCCCGGCTATCGAGACACAGTTCCAGCGGCCCGGCACGCAGCGTCGGCTCGCTATATCCCTTGGAGCGCCGGACAATCGCCTGCATCCGCGCCGTCAGTTCCATGGATTCATAGGGCCGGGTCACATAATCATCCGCCCCGGTGGAAAACGCCTTCACCTTGGCGGTGGCGGCCCTTTCATCCGACAGGATCATTACCGGCGTCGGCACCCGCGCCACGCGGCTGGTGCGGATGACCTCGTAACTATCCATGTCCGGCATGCATATGTCCATAACGGCCAGGTCATAGTTATAGGATTTTAACATTCCCAGTGCATCATGCCCCGTATCGACATGATCTACTGTGAACCCGGCGCGTTCCATATGCCGGGTGGTCTCCTGGGCTTTTCGGGCATTAGGCTCAACAAGCAAAATCCGCATAACGACCATCCAGTAGATATTTACACTTCATCTACCTATAAGTGTGTTATCACTAATGAACAACCTAAAGTTGATAGCCTGTTACGATTGTCTCATGAATTTTATGTATATGCAGCGCCTGTTTTTTAAAGGACAGTTAACTATTCCATTGTCCGGCCTGAATACCATGATTCAGGGGGCCAGCTCCCGCGCCATAACCGGGCGCGGCTGTAATGGCCGCCTGCACATAGGCCCGCCCGCGCAGCACCGCGTCGCGCAGTCCCATCCCCTGCCCCAGCCCGGTCGCGATCGCGCTGGCCAGGGTGCAGCCCGTCCCATGAGTGTGGCGGGTGTGGATGCGGCGACTCACGAATTCCTCAGTCGCGCCGCCCTGTTCAACCAGTACATCCACCAGTTCATCACCCGCCATATGCCCCCCCTTGAGCAGGACCGCGCGGGGGCCGAGCGCCAGCAGGTCACGGGCCGCCGCAAGCATGTCGCCGCGCTGTGTAACCGAACGCCCCAGCAGGGCTTCGGCTTCCGGCAGATTGGGGGTCAGCACCGTGGCGAGCGGTAACAGATATTTGCGCAGCGTGGTCAGCGCGCTGTCATGCAGCAGGGCCGCCCCGCCTTTCGCCACCATGACGGGGTCAAGCACGTAGGGAATATCGGGAGCGGTGCGCAGCACGTCGGCAATGGCCTCGATCACCACCGCCTGGTCCAGCATCCCGCTCTTGAAGCGTCAACCCCCAGATCGTCCATGACGCAGCGCATCTGGGCCACGACAAAGCCGGGCGGCACCGCCATGACATCGTGCACGCCCAGGGTGTTCTGCGCCGTCAGCGCCGTTACCGCCGTCATGGCGAAGCCACCCAGCATGGTGACGGCCTTGATATCCGCCTGAATCCCCGCGCCGCCGCCGCTGTCGCTGCCCGCCATGATGAGAATGCGCCCGCGCATGGCTCAGCCCGCCATCTGGATGGCGCTGATGGACTCGCACATGGTCTCGACCACTTCCTTTACCAGCGCTTCATCCTCGGCTTCCACCATGACACGGACCAGCGGCTCGGTTCCGCTTTCCCGCAGCAGCAGGCGGCCCTGCGTACCCAGCCGCGTCTCGGCCGCCGCGCGGGCTTCATGCACCTGCGGATCATGCAGCGGGCTTTTCCCCGCAAAGCGGATATTGCGCAATAATTGTGGATATGGCTGGAACAGGGTGCAGACTTCACTGGCGGGGCGGCCCGTCTCCACCACCTCGGCCAGAACCTGAAGGGCGGCCACCAGACCATCCCCCGTGGTGGCGAAATCGGACAGCACCATATGGCCGGACTGCTCCCCCCCGATATTCGCGCCGAGTTCGCGCATCTTCTCGACCACGTAGCGATCTCCCACCGCCGTGCGCGCCAGTTCCAGACCCTGCGATTCCAGATACCGCTCCAGCCCCATGTTGGACATGACCGTGGCCACGATATACCGACTGGACAGCCGCCCCTGCCGCGCCCATGACTTGGAGATGAGGCGAGGATCTGGTCGCCATCGACCAGATGGCCCTTTTCATCGGAAATCAGCACACGGTCGGCATCACCATCCAGGCGATGCCGATATCGGCCCGATGGTGCAGCACCGCCGCGCACAGGGCCTCGGGCCGGGTGGAGCCACAGCCTTCGTTGATGTTGACGCCGTTGGGGTCACACCCGATGCGCACGACCTCCGCCCCCAGTTCCCACAGCGCGGTGGGCGCGACGCGGTAGGCGGCGCCATTGGCGCAGTCGATGACAATGCGCAGCCCGTCCAGCCGCAGACCGCGTGGAAAGGAGGATTTGGCGCTTTCCACATACCGGCCCGCCGCATCGTTCAGCCGGGAGGCGCGACCGATCTGGTCGGGAGCGGCCAGCCTGCCCTCCAGATCCGAGTTCATGGTCGCCTCGATCCCGGCTTCCGTTTCATCCGACAGCTTGAACCCGTCGGGACCGAACAGCTTGATCCCGTTATCCCCATACGGGTTGTGGGAAGCCGAGATCATGACCCCCAGATCCGCCCGCAGCGAGCGCGTCAGCATGGCGATGGCCGGGGTCGGCATCGGCCCCACCAGCGTCACATCCATCCCGGCGGACAGGAAACCGGACACCAGCGCGCATTCGATCATGTAGCCCGACAGGCGCGTATCCTTGCCCAGCAGGACACTGTGGCGGCGCGCGCCCTGCCTGAAATGCAGCCCCGCGGCCTGCCCCAGCTTCTGCGCCACTTCGACGGTCATGGGAAAACGGTTGGCGGTGCCCCGGATTCCATCAGTGCCGAACAGCTTTCTCGTTTTTACCATTACTGGGGGGTCTCCGGATGCATTCTGGTCTTACACGACCTACCTTACCTGTCATGACCGATCCAGCCCCTCTCTGACTCGCAGGGCCTGCATCATGGCTGGAACGTTGTGTACCCGTATTATGGTGCCCGGAAAAATCAGCCCCGACAGGCTGGCCGCGATGGTGCCCGGATCGCGCCGGGCCGCATCGGTTCGTGACCGATCTCGCCAATCATCCGCTTGCGTGAGACCCCGAGCAGCACCCGGCAGCCAAGGTTCGCCAGCAGCGGCAGGCGCGACAGAAGCTCCATATTGCCCGAAAGGTCTTGGCGAAGCCGATGCCGGGGTCAACCAGTATGCGCGTGCGCGCGATACCCGCCGCAACCGCTTCATCCACGCGCTGGCGCAGTTCCCGCGTCACATCCACCGCGACATCCTCATAAACCGTGTGCCGGCCCATGGTTGCGGGCGTGCCGCGCATGTGCATGAGCACGACCGGGCAACCATGCCGCGCCACGACCGCACGGGCCTGCGGGTCATATGTCAGGGCCGAGACATCGTTGATGATGTCGGCCCCGGCCGCCAGCGCGCGGTCCATGACCATCGCCTGCCGGGTATCGACGGAAATCCGCATGTCATCCAGGGCGGAACGCGCCCGCATGGCGATGATGACCGGCCCGATCCGCCGCCACTCTTCCTCCACCCAGACGGGAGGCGCGCCGGGGCGGGTGCTTTCACCGCCAATATCGATCAGCCTGCACCCGGCCGCGTGCATCTGCTGTATGGACTCAAGCGCGGCCCAGACATCGTAATGCCGCCCGCCATCGCTGAAGCTGTCGGGGGTGACATTGATGATCCCCATCACCTGCGCGCCCGGCGGCAGGCCCGCATCCGGCGGGGGGGCGCTCACCCGTTCCACCACATCGGCCCAGTGCGGG
>NZ_BAIO01000113.1 GCF_000613305.1 Komagataeibacter kakiaceti JCM 25156 | reverse complement strand
CGCGGGCGCGCCACGCCGATAGCGGGCGCGGGCATGTCCTGTTCATCGAGGACAGGCTGCCGCTGCGCTATCTCGGTTCCGGCTTTACCCGTTCGAACGATATTATTGCCGGGCTGGCGGCGCTGGGCTACCGCGTCACGGTCTATCCCATCTTTCGCCCCATTGAGGACGCGGCCACCATCGCCGCCGCCTTCCCCCCCGATGTCGAGGTCATCCACGACCGCGAACAGGCGGATCTGGCGGATTTCCTGCGGGGGCGGAGCGGGTGTTTCGATGCGATATGGATCGCGCGCACGCATAATGCCGCGCGCCTTGCGGAGATCCTGAACAACACCGCCTCCGCCATTCCGGCGGACCGTATCGTGGTCGATACCGAAGCCATCGCCACCTGCCGTGACGAGACCCTGCACCATCTGCGCGGCACGACGCCGGCGCAGCCATTCGCCCTGCGGCTGGAACAGGAGTTGCGCCCGCTGTTTCTGGCCCGCCGGGTGGTGACGGTAAATGAAACCGAAGCCCGTCTGCTGCGCGGGGCCGGGTTTGACAATGTATCCGTGCTGGGCCACGCGCTGACACCACGCGCCACCGGGCCGGGATGGGACCAGCGACGCGACATCCTGTTCCTTGGCGCGGTGCATGACAGAAACGCACCCAACCTGGACTCGCTGGCCTGGTTCAGCGCGGAGGTCCTGCCCCTGTTGGTGGCCGAACTGGGGCCGGATTTCCGCTTCAGCGTATGTGGATATGTGAACCCGCGCGTGGATCTTGGCCCGCTGCGCCAGCACCCCAATGTCCGCATGCTGGGCCGGGTGGAAGATACGACCCCCGTTTACGACCGCCACCGCATCTTCGTCGCCCCCACCCGTTTTGCCGCGGGTATTGCCCATAAACTGCATGCGGCGGCGGCCAGCGGCCTGCCCGTGGTCGGCTCGCCGCTGCTGTGCCAGCAGGCAGGGTGGCAGGACGGGCATGACATGCTGTGCGCCGATGTGACCGACCCGGCCGCCTTTGCGCGGCAGGTCATCCGGCTGTATCATGACCGCGCATTGTGGGACACGGTGCGCGGGAACGCACTCACCCGCATCGCCACCGAACATGATCCGGAGGACTATCGCCTCCGTATTTCAGGGATCATGGACACGCTGTTCACACGGGACTGAGGCCGGAGCGACACCGGCGCAGGCAAGGCAGGAGCCGGATGGACGACATGGACAACATTTCCTTTGCCTCCGGCATAGACGCGGAACTGCGCGCGCGCGTGCTGGCGGCCCCCCATTTCCGCCGCTGGTATGATGGCATGCGCGCACGTTTTACCCTGCGCCATGTGCTGGTGCGCGACGCCACGACCTTCGGCACGCGGATGGGTTTCATCCTGGTCGAAGCCGATGCCCTGCATGACGGACAGCCCGTGCCGGGACTTGCCCTGCTGCGCGGGGATTCCGTATCGGTGCTGCTGGTTCTCAAATGCCCCGGTCATCCGGATCGCACCATTCTCACCCGCGAGGCCCGCGTGCCCGTGGCCCGGCCCGACCTGCTGGCGCTGCCGGCAGGCATGCTGGATGGCGGCCGGTTCGTCAGCACGGCGCTGCGTGAACTTTCGGAAGAAGTCGGGGCCGACCTCCAGGTATGTGAGCGAGACCTGACGGAACTGACGCATGTCTGGCTCTCGCCCGGCGGATGTGACGAAGCCATTGGCCTGTACTATGCCGAACTGCACATTGACGAATCCTTGGCGCGCAGCCTTGCGGGGCGGCAGACCGGCCTTGCCAGTGAGCATGAACATATCCGCCTGCGTGTCATCGACCTTGCGGACGTGCCGGGTATTGGCATGACCGACGCCAAGACCCTGCTTTCATGGCATATGTATCAGGCGCGGCATCATCAGGAGCACTGAAGGCACCAGGCAGACGGGGACTGGAGCGAGATCAGGACCATGACGGGATACGCTAACTGATGCCGGATGCGTATCGTGATGAGATCATCAGATCGTTGACGCACGGTCCTGATGCCCTGCGTGAGATCTCAAAATGACTGCACGGATTCAGGTGAACGCCCGTAGACTCTGGTAGACGAATAGAGATTTTTATGGGGCTAACGAAAACCCCCGGCAACATGCCATGTATGGCAGTTTTCCGGGGGTTTCTCTCAAACCGGCTGGTGGGCGCAACAGGGATTGAACCTGTGACCCCTACCATGTCAAGGTAGTGCTCTACCGCTGAGCTATGCGCCCACCGGCCGTTCCGATGAAGTGGCTTTTACGCATCCTTTCAGGGGGATGCAACCCCCCATTTGAAAAAAATCACATTGACCGCAAAGCCGCCGCCTGCGCCAATAGGGGAATGGGTTTTCATGCTTTCCTGTATGTCGCCGTTCCGGGCTGTCCGGGGCCACTGTATCGGCGCGGGCCGGTATGACCGACGGCGAGATTCCGCCTTTTCTCATTCATGCTCCGCCGGGGGCGCAGGCCCCGGTTATTGTGGCGTCCCCGCATTCCGGGCGGCATTACACGCCGGAATTCCTGCGCATGTCGCGTCTTGACGGGCTTGCGCTGCGCCGGAGCGAGGACTGTTACGTTGACAGGCTGTTTGAAGGGGCGACAGCACAGGGGGCAACGCTGCTGCACGCAACATTTCCCCGGGCCTATTGCGATGCCAACCGCGAGGCGTGGGAGCTTGACCCCACCATGTTCCGTGAGCCACTTCCCCACTGGTGCAATACCACCAGCAGCAAGGTAAGGGCCGGATTTGGCACCATTGCACGGATTGTTTCACGCGATGGGCCGATCTATCCGCGCCCCCTCCCTTTCAGCGAGGCGGAAATGCGTATCCGCACCTGCTGGCAACCCTATCATGACGCACTGTCACGGCTGGTGCAGGATAACATGGATCGGCATGGCTGCTGCATCCTGCTCGATGCCCATTCCATGCCAGCCCCCCGCAGGCGACAGGCCGACCTGCCGGATTTCGTGCTGGGAAATGCGTGGGGAACCGCCTGCACACCTGGATTGACCGCTCTGGTGGAACAGGGGCTTGTCGCCCATGGCTATAATGTGGCGCGCAACGTGCCCTTCGCGGGGGGATTTGTAACCCGCCATTACGGTCGCCCCCGGCGGGGCGTGCAGGCGCTCCAGCTTGAAGTCAGCCGGGCGCTGTACATGGATCAGGCCAGCCTGGAACCCCATGGGGGCTTTGAAACGCTACAGGCGGTACTGACCGAACTGGTGGCCAGCATCGTGCAGTATGGCGATATGCTGGAGCAGCAGGCGGCGGAGTAGGCTGTGGCCCGGAACACGATCCGGGCCGGAACGGTGTTACGCCGTTCTGGCGGGTACGCTGCCTGCGGGGTCTGCGCATTGATGGCTTCCGGCAGCAGATGGGCCAGTACCGGCAGGATGGTCGCCGCTGGCAGGCCGGTTCTGTCGATCATGGCCTGAACCTGCTGGTTGTCCAGCAATGTGCGCAGTTCATCGGTGGAAATGGGCAGGTTATGGCCATCGCCAATCCACGAACGGACCTTGTCTCCCAGCCCTGCCTGCTCCGCCTGCGCCAGCAGGTTATTGATGGTATCGGGCGTCAGTAACTGGGACAGATAGGCATGCACCTGCTGCGACAGGCCCGTCGCACCGGCCAGTTCGCTCAGCTTGCCCATTACATCGTTAAAGATACCGCTCATGATGCTTTCTTTCCTGTCTGCCAGGTTGCGGAGACCGGTGGGTACGGCCTGATGTACTTATAGGGAGTCCATAAGACGCGGGATAAAAAAAAGCGGTGCATAAGCACCGCTGAGTTTAGGGAGGAAACGTCCAAGAAGCAGTTGCACAAGGCAGGTCTGCTCCTCTCCCTTATGCTAAACCTCACGCGGATGTGTCAACAAAAAAAGCGGAGGACGTGACCTGCATCGTTGCAGGCGAAAATTTGGGGGAATGTTCCGCCCTGTCATGCCCGCAAGGGCGACGGCATGAATGGCTTTCCAGTTATTTCAGGCAGGCGGTAAAAACTTCCCCAGGATATTTAAAGACAGGCTTTTCAAACAGTCTCCAAAACTCCCCTTCCCTGCCCGCGTTCAGGCCCCACCACAGGAGGCCATGATGCGCCAGACCTTACGATTCCTCGCCGTTCTTGCTCTGGTCATGTCCGCCGCGGGGTGTCGCCATGCCTACCGGGACAATCCCGACAACGGACATGAAAACCGGAATCAGTACAGGAACACGGACCAGCACTGGAGCCGTGGGCCACATATCGATCATTAACCCTGTCATCGCCACACCATGCGCGTCGTGTCCGGCCATGAATGGTGGGCAACCCTAATCCAGCCCCCCGTCCTCGGCCGTTCCGACACTCTGGACGCCCTCGATCGTTGTCAATGCCGCGACCAGATGGGACACCGGGCGCTTTCCCTTCACCTGCATTGTCAGCGTCACGACAGGGCCACGGGATTTTCCGTCCACTACCGGATCATCCGCGTAATGCCCGTTCTGGGTGATATGGACCTGATCAACCGCGAAGCGCAGTCGCGTGCAGGCCACAAGGATGTGGCGGAGGATTCCCATGCCATCGGTATAGGAAACATCCAGTCGCGCCTGTAGCGGACGCACCTGCGGCAGCAGGCGGATAAAACAGGGAAAAACGAACATGATGATGAAGTGGGCGGCGGTCGCGGCAAGGGCGAGTTCAATCAACCCCGCGCCGCACGCCATGCCCACGGCCGCAGTCAGCCAGACGGATGCCGCCGTTGTCAGGCCGCGCACGGCGTCGCGCCGCATGAAAATAACGCCACCGCCAATAAACCCGATGCCCGACACCACCTGCGCCGCAACGCGGGAGGGGTCAAGAATCACCTTTCCGACCATCAGGACATCGCCAAAACCATATTTTGATACGAGCATGATCAGCGCGGCGGCCAACCCAACCAGCGCATGGGTGCGCATACCGGCACTTTTCTGGCGGAACTCCCGCTCAAGCCCGATCATGGCGGACAGCATGAAGGCTACAGACAGGTCAGCAAGTTGGTGCCAGGTTCCAGCAATCATCCGTCGTCATGTCTCCCACCCCAAAGGGAGCACGGCGGTCCGCCGGTCACCCCTTTACGCACGCCATCAGGCGTAACGGGATAACGGGCCGCGAGCGGGTCTGTTCGCCTGAAGAGTGTTTGAAAAAAAACTGCCTTGAAGCGCCCCGCAAATCATGAGGACGCTTTTCATCAATCAGTTGTTTTCTAACTCCCTCCTGAAGTTCAACTGGTCTTCACCCTATCTTAACGCGGGCTGCGCAGGTTCGGCATAGACGCCGCGACAGGACTGTCCGCCGCTTTGTCCCGCGGCATTCACCCGCATGCGGGGCAGATTGGATGCAACAGACTTCGCCTTCATCACGTTGACTTTGAACGCACCCCATTCGGGCCGCCTGTTTCAACAGTCATGCCGGAGAGCCGAATATGACCTCTTCCATTCCACCCCAGAGCCAGCCCCATCAACCCGGCGTAGAACGGCTGATGGATCCCCCGGCCGAACATATCCGCGCCGATTACCATGGCAGCGACAAGCTGAAGGGCCGCCGGGCGCTGGTTACGGGGGGCGATAGCGGCATCGGGCGCGCCGCCGCACTGCCACATTTTGGCAAGGGCAGCGTCGTCATCAATACATCCTCGATCAATGCCTTTGCCGGTAACCGGTCCCTTGTGGCCTACACCACCACCAAGGCGGCTGAAATGGGGTTTACGCGCGCCCTCGCCCTTCAGCTTGCGCCAAGGGGCATCCGTGTCAACGCGGTGGCGCCCGGCCCGGTCTGGACACCCCTGCAACCCGCCAGCTGGGGGCCGATCGACCCGCAGGCGGTGGCTGACCTGGGCAAGAAAACGCCGCTGGGGCGCATTGGCCAGCCCAGTGAACTCGGGCCTGCCTATGTCTATCTGGCGGCGCGGGATTCATCGTACGTAACCGGGCAGACCCTGCATGTAAATGGCGGCATGATCATCAATGGCTGAACCCCTGCCCGCGCTGATGCTGCCTGTTTCCTCATGGCTGCGCCTCGCGCCGCATCGTCGCTGGCTTGACATGCAGGGCCAGCACCTGCTGGATTTTTCCAAGGCCGCCCGCGTCCGGGATGGTTTCGCAGCGCTGGACGATGACGGGATGCTTCAGCCCGACGCCACCGCCGACAGTACGCTGACCGCGCGCATGACCCATGTCTACGCCGTGGCGGCGGGACGGGGGCTTCCCGGCTGCGGCCCGCTGGCGGCGCATGGCGTGGCCTCCCTGCTTG
>NZ_BAIO01000114.1 GCF_000613305.1 Komagataeibacter kakiaceti JCM 25156 | reverse complement strand
CAGAACCAGCCCCGCCATGTGTCCCTGCACGATGGCCAGCACATCCCCCAGCCCCCGCAGGCGGCTATAGTTCGGGCGGCTGACGAACGGGGCCGGGGCGGGTAGATCCGGCCCGGTTTCCAGCGGCAGGCCCGCGCGTTTCCATGCGGCAGACCGCCCTCAAGCACCTGCACCTGGCCATGGCCGAACAGGCTGGCGAGCCACCAGCCGCGCGCGGCGCAGGCCATGCCGTCCTGATCGTAGAAGACGATGCGCCGGTCATTGGCCATGCCGCGCTCGCTGGCCAGCCGAGTGAATCGGGCCTGCCCCGGTATGGTGTGGGGTAGCGTCGAGTCCGGATCGGAAAACGTGTCGATGTCAAAGCGCACCGCATTGGCGATATGCGCGTTGGCGAAGCGCTGCTGCGGGTCGAAGCTCTGGCCGGGCAGCGCCATGCTGGCGTCCAGTACAAGGATGTTATCCTGTTGTATGGCGCGGGCCAGATCACTGGCTGAGATCAGCGGATGCATACCTTCTCCCGGTCTGTAGGAACTGTCTGTGCGCCATAGGGTGCAGCATAGCGCACGGGAACGAAAGTCCTGAACATTTGTCTTTTGTTTCCGCGTGGGAGGGGGTACGTCACCCATATGGTCGAACGTATCATGATGGGCTTGATGCTGGGGGGGATCGCATTTGGCTGCGTCCTGATCCTGTATCCCTTTATCAGCGCGCTGTTATGGGCCGCGATCCTGACCTTTTCCACATGGCCGGTCTTCGTGCGGCTGCGCGCCAGCATGTCCCTGCTGCCCGCCGCCCTGGTCATGACGCTGCTGTGCGCCTTGGTGTTCGTGGTGCCGCTGGTCATCGTGGTATCGAGCAGCATCGCCGATGTCCCGGCCACCTTGCAGTATGTTGTCGATACGGTGGGCGCGCTGCACCTGCCGCCCCTGCCCGCGCGGGTCGCGCATATTCCGCATTTCGGCCCCGAGATCGTGGAGAAATGGCAGAAATGGTCGGCCGACGTGGGCAGCATAGATGAGGTGATCCGCCCCTATGCCGGGCGCATCGGGCAATCCGCGCTCAGCGCGATGATGCAGATGGCGAGCGGCATGGCGCATCTGGCCATGGCGCTGTTCATCTCCTTCTTCTTCTGGCTGGGCGGGGACGCGCTGGGCAATACGTTCGTGGCCGTGGTGCGCCGCATTGCCGGAGTCTATGCCGACCGGATACTGGGCATTGTCGGCCGCACCATCCGTGGCACGGTGTACGGCATTCTGGGCACCGCCATCATACAGGGAATCCTGACCGGCATCGGCTTCGCCATCGCGGGGATTTCAAGCCCCGTGCTGCTGGGGGCGATCACGGCGTTCATCGCGGTGCTGCCCATCGGCGCGCCGCTGATCTGGATTCCCGCCGCCGTGTTCCTGCTGCTGACCCACCATCGGCTGGGGCATCTTCCTGCTGCTTTATGGCACGATCATCATTTCCGGCGCCGACCATGTGATCCGCCCCATGTTCATCGCCCGCGGGGCGCAGATGCCCTATCTGCTGACGGTGCTGGGCGTGCTGGGCGGCGTGCTGACATTCGGGGGCCTGGGTATTTTCCTTGGTCCCGTCCTGATCGGGGTGGGCTATACGCTTACGGCTGAATTCGCGGCGGGCGATCCCCACTCCCCCTTACCTGACGAAATGCGCGAGCCATTTATCGAGCCATGACCCTGCCCCGCCCCTACTCTCCGCCTGCCTCCATCCACCCCGACAGGGCATGCCGCCGCAGATGGATCTCGCCCCGCCCGAACGTGATGGCGGCGCGCTCAAGGTCGTGAGCTGGAACCTGCTGCGCCGGATCGGGGCCACGGTGCGCGACGTCATCGACCTGATCCGCACCGAACGGCCCGACCTGCTGCTGATGCAGGAAGCGACGGTGGATATCGACACCCTGCCCACGCTGATCGGCGGTCATTACGCGCGCTCCCCCCTGCCCGGCCGCATCCACGGGCTGGCGTGCTGGAGCCCCTGGCCCTATCACCGCCCCCCGCTGACCTGCACCCTGCCGGCGGGCACGCTGATCCGCCGGGTGGCGCAGATCGTGGAGTGCCGGTCCCTTGTCGTGGCGAATGTCCATCTCTCGCACGGGCAACTGCTCAACCGGCGGCAGTTGCGGCGCGTGGTCCAGATCCTGCCGCAGCAGGCCGCGATACTGGGGGATTTCAATCAGGTCGGTCCCGCCCTGATCCGCCATTTCCATGATGTGGGGCCGCGCGCGCCCACCCACCGCATGGCCGACATGCTGCCCATCCGCCTCGACCGCTGCCTTGTGCGGGGGCTGACATGCCTTGAACGGCATGTGATCGAGAACTATGCCTCCGACCACCGCCCCATATCGGTGCTGCTCAGACCCTCGGGCGGCCGGGCCTACAGGTAGGGCAGCAGAAGCCGGGCGGCCGCGTCGCGCAGCTTGCGGGGAAAGGACCGCCGGTCCAGGTCATGATGCGTCAGGCGCACATGGCGGTGCATGGCGATGAAGCCGTCAATCGAGGTGGCCAGCGTATCGTCATAGGATTCGAGGTTGATCTCGAAATTCAGGCGCAGGCTGCGCACGTCCAGATTCGAACTGCCCACGAACGACCAGTGCCGGTCCACCACCATGAGCTTGGAATGGTTGAACGGCGGCCGCGCCAGCCATATCCGGCACCCCGAATCCAGAAAGCGCGGCAGGTTGGCCGAACGCGCCCAGTCCAGCAGCGTATGGTTGCTGTGCCACGGCACCACGATATCCACCTCGATCCCGCGCAGCGACGCCAGCGCCAGTTCGGTCAGGAACCGGTCATCGGGCAGGAAATAGGGCGTCATGATCCGGATGCTGTGGCGCGCCAGCGTAAAGGCCTGGAGCATCGTGTATTCGATCTTTTCCAGATCCAGATCCGGCCCCGCCGTCACGATACGGCTCAGGATCGACCGTTGCCAACCTGGGCGGGAAAGAAGATGTCAGCCTTCAGTTCCTCACCGCGCGTAAAAGCCCAGTCCCGCGCGAAAGCCTCGCTCAACTGGTGGACAACCGGCCCCTGAATCTCGAAATGCGTGTCCGACACCAGATGCCGGGGATGGGAGGCGGCGATGTTCTCCTCCCCTATGTTCAGGCCGCCCATGAAGCCGATGCGCCCATCCACCACCAGGATCTTCTTGTGGTCACGCATGTTGATGAACGGCATCCGCCACGGCAGCATGGAGTGCATGAACCGCCCCACCGGCACGCCGGCGCGGCGCAGGATGCGGCCCACGCCGCAGTTGAAGTAGCCCGACCCCACGCCATCCACCAGCACGCGCACCTGCGCGCCACGTTCATGCGCGGCAGTGAGGGCGGCGCAGAACTGATGGCCGATGCTGTCGGCGCGGAAGATGTAGGAGCATATCAACACGCTGTGCTGCGCCCCGTTTATGGCTTCCAGCATGCGGGGGTAGACGGTGTCGCCATCATGCATGGGCGTGATGGAATTGCCGCTGAGCAGGGGGCGGCTGGTCAGCTTGCTCACCATGGAGGCCAGCGGGGCGAAATCCCCTTCCTCCTCCCTGCGCCAGTGGGACGACATGGTGCGGCTGCGCCATGGATGCTGCCCCACCATGCGCCGCGCACGCCGGTGCACGCGGTTGATGCCGAACATGGAATACAGGATGCCCCCGGTCAGCGGCATCAGCACGGTCACGCCGATCCACCCGATCGAGGCCCCGACATCGCGCTTGGTCAGCAGGACATGGACCATGACGACGGCGATAATGCACAGCCGCCCCAGCAGCAGGGAAAAATCCCATATGGTGAAGGTATGAAAGATCATGTCACATATCCTACCCGGGACAGACGCCGTTACCCGGCCAGGAAATTGTTTCCCGCCTTTCCATATCCCAACGGGCGTATTTTACACAGCAACACCCCACCATGGGAGGTACCTTGACCCAAGATGACGTGAAGACCCCATTTAACCGGCGGCGGCGCGGCAGGCGGGCTTTCAGCGATGGACTGGCCGCCGAACACGCCGCAATCGCCCATTTACAGGCACGCGGATGGCGGATCGTGCGGCACCGCGCCCGCACGCGCTGGGGGGAAATAGACGTGGTGGCGCTGCGTGACGGGTGCCTGATATTCGTGGAGGTCAAGGCCCGTCCATCGCTGCTGGGCGCGGGCGAGGCGATCCGCCCGGCACAGATCAGCCGCATCATGAATGCCGCGCAACACCTGTGCGCCACCAACCCGGACTGGGTTTACGACAGCATCCGCTTTGATGTCTGCGCCGTGCTGCCCGGCAATGTCATTGAATGGATACCCGACGCCTTCAGGCAGTTCTGAACCTTCAGGTACGATGCCGCGCGGGGGCCACATGCACATGGTGGGGAGCCGCGCCATGCGGGGGATGATACACAATGGTGTGCACCATCGTCCGCCGCGTATGGGCGGGTGTGCCATGATGGGCCGCCAGCACCACGGGGGCATGGCCGCCGCTGGCATGGCGATAGGCCACATGACGCACCGGCGGTGGCGGTGCGATCAGCGCGCCAAGAGTCAGGCGGTCGGCCTCGCTCTCGGTCACGGGGTGGGTCCGGGCATGGGCCGGGGTAGCGATGCTTCCGATCAGACCTGCGCCAAGCAGCAGCATTGTAGCAAAACGCAAGTCACCGTAACGCATCCGCAGTCCCCCATGATTCCCGAACCATGAGGAAGCTAGGCGAAAGAACGGCAACCACGCAAGGGATGTTGTGCCCAAAATGCAAACGGGCGGGACATTCCTGCCCCGCCCGCATGCCGGTCTGCCGTGTGGCGCCACCCGATCAGGCAGCGGCGGTGGCGATGCCCTTTTCGGTCAACAGCTTTTCCAGCTCACCGGTCTGGTACATTTCCGTCACGATGTCACAGCCGCCAATGAACTCGCCCTTGACGTAAAGCTGCGGCACGGTCGGCCAGTTGGAGAAATCCTTGATCCCCTGACGGAGTTCCGGATCCGCCAGCACGTTCTCGGTCTTGAACGGCACGCCCATGTGCTTGAGCACTTCCACCACGCGTGCGGAGAAGCCGCACTGCGGGAAGTTGGCGTCACCCTTCATGTAAAGCATGACGGGGGTGGTATCGATCTGCGTCTGGATACGCTGTGCGATTGTTTCAGCCATGAGTGTGTTTCCTGCTTTGGAAATAAGGGAAAAATCCGTTCAGACCTGCTCGGGGGTCTGCGTCTGTAGCGCCAGTGCATGGAGCTTGCCGCCCATGTGCCCCTGCAGCGCGTCATAAACCATCTGATGCTGCCGCACGCGCGACAGGCCACGAAAAGCCTCGCTCACCACGCTACAGGCATAGTGATCGCCGTCGCCCGCCAGATCCTCGATCGTGATCTTCGCATCGGGCAGGGATTCGCGGATGTAGGTTTCAATTTCCTGTGCCGTCATTGCCATCTGGCTTCAAGCTCCTGCCTATCGGTCCATCAGTCGCGGAAAGAATTCGGAATGCACTGCGACCAGACGTCCCTTGGATATTGTAGACCCGTTGGGCAATGTCAAACCCTGCCCGCCCGATCGGCCCAGCCTGCGGCAGGGCACCCCGGCCTGTTCAGCCATGCCCGCAAGAGCCGTGCCATCACGCACCGCCACGATGTAGCGGGACTGGTCCTCACCAAACCAGAAGGCCTCCGGCCGCATGCCTGACTGCGGGCTGTCCAGCACGCAGCCCGCCTGCCCCGCCATGACCATTTCGGCCACCGCGACCAGAACCCCGCCATCGGCCACGTCATGACACGCGACAATGGTGCGCTGGCCGATCAGCCCGCGCACGAAATCGCCATTGCGCCGCTCCGCCGCGAGGTCGAGCGTGGGCGGTTCACCGTCCTGGCTGCCCAGGATTTCACGCAGCCAGATGGACTGGCCAAGCTGGCCCTTCGTCTCGCCCAGCAGCATGATGTCGCAGCCATCGGGCATTTCCAGCCCGACCGCCAGCCGCACATCCTCCAGCACGCCCAGGCCGCCAATGGCGGGGGTGGGCAGGATGGACTGCGATGTGCCATCGGGCATGCGCGTCTCGTTATAAAGCGAGACATTCCCGCTCACGACCGGGAAGTCGAGCGCGCGGCAGGCTTCGCCCATGCCTGCTATGGCATCGACGAACTGGCCCATCACCTCCGGCTTTTCGGGGGAGCCGAAGTTGAGGTTATCCGTCACCGCCAGCGGGCGCGCGCCGGTTGCGGTAATGTTGCGCCAGGCTTCCGCCACGGCCTGCGCG